>DASRFG010000004.1 GCA_035651655.1 Terriglobales bacterium | reverse complement strand
TCCATTTTTCCTGTGGGTCCACATGTATGACCCGCATGATCCCTATGATCCGCCGGCCCCGTACAAGCAGCGGTATGCCTCGCAGCCCTACGACGGCGAGATTGCCTACACCGATTCGGCCGTCGGCAAGCTGCTGACTGTCCTGCGTGCGCACGCTCTCTACGATGGCGCGCTGATTGCTGTCATGGCCGATCACGGCGAGTCGCTGGGAGCGCACGGCGAGAACACGCATGGTGTCTTTCTGTATGACGAGACTCTGCACGTCCCGCTGCTGCTGAAGATTCCCGCAAACAAGGCGGCACCGCGCCGAGTGGACGCTCCTGTTGGCCTGGTGGACGTGGCGCCCACCATTCTTCGCGAAGCGGGCGTAACACTTCCCAAGGAGATGCAGGGCGAGCCGCTCGAATCGATGTTCCAGGCGAGTGCAGCGGGATCGAAGACGATACCTGAAACCCGGGTTGCGTACGCCGAGACTGAGTATCCCCATCGGGCATTTGGCTGGAGCTCGCTGCGTGCTCTGCGCGCGGGGAAGTACTTGTATGTGCAGGCGCCGGAACGTGAGCTCTACAATCGCCTCTCCGATCCGGCGGAGACCCACAATGTCGCGGCTGCCAGTAAAGCCGTCGCCGATACGCTCGCCGCGCAGCTTGTTGACTTCCATCAAAAGACCAGCCAGACACTCGTCGAACTGGCCAAACCTGATGCGGAACAAATGCAGAAACTTTCAGCGCTCGGCTATGTGGGCTCGACGGACTCCAGCGCGGCGCGCGAGGAAAAGCTGTTCACGGGAGCCGATCCCAAGAACAAGATCGAGGTTTCCAACCTGCTTCACGATGCGATGTTCGACGTCGAGGATGCGCGTTACCAGGAAGCTGTCCCGCTGCTCAAGCGAGTCTTAGAGGAGCAGCCCGAGATGCCGGTCGCGAACATGCAATACGGCATCGCCCAGGCCAGACTGCGCAATTATTCCGAAGCTCTTGGTGCGTTGCAGAAGGCGGTCAAGCTCCTTCCGGACAATGGCATGGGCCACTATGAGCTGGGACTCGCGTTGTTTGAGACCGGAGACTGGAATGCCGCCGCGCCGCAGTTCGAAGCGGCCGTCGAAAAGGCGCCTCGGTGGACGGACGCTCACTTCTCGCTGGCAGCCGTGTATGCCCGTATCGATCGCGTGCCTGAGGCGATGAAGGAACTGGATACGACGCTCGGGCTCGATCCAAACCACTACCGAGCAAACCTGCTGCGGGGACGCATTCTGTCACTACAGAAAATTCCCGAGCAGGCGCTGCCCAATCTCGAGAAAGCGATTGCTGTTCAACCGACTTCCGTCGAGGCCCACCTTTTTCTCGCCGATGCCTACGCTCAGCTCGGCCGTCAGGAGGACGCCAAGCGCCAGCGCGCCGAAGCCGAGCGGCTGAAGGCAGCTCCACACTGATGTCACGGCGCTCGATTGCGAAAAAAAGGAGCGGCTCAAAAGCCGCTCCTTAACACCAACCAATTCCAGTCTAGAACTCGTAACGCAAGGCAAACTGCATCACGCGGGGGTTGGTGAGCACGCCTTGGAAGTTGCCAAACGCTGGTCCAGCGTCTATTCCCGTAATCAAAGTTTGCACATCGAAACGGGTTAAATTCAAGACGTTGAAAACTTCCCAGCGGAACTCCAGATTGTGAGATTCCGAGTAGGGCATGACCCAGCGTTTGCTGAGGCCGGCATCAAGACCCGCGAAACCGGGACCGCGGAGGGTATTTCGCATTCCACTCTCGCCGGGAATGTCGTGTCGAAACGCGCCAATTCCGGTTGGACCCTGGGGGTCCTTAAATAGGTTCACCTTGCCTTCCGCAGTCCTGTAGACGCCCGTTTGCACGGGCCCAGTTTGCACAGCTTCGCCACCTAGCTGCCAGTTCGTTGGCCAGATGGCTCCGTTGGAGATGCTAATCGGGAAACCGCTAGTCCATCGTGCAAGACCTGTTAGTTGCCAGCCGCCGATCACAGCATCGAGTGCACCGTGAGCATTGTGGCCCAGCAATCTTCCCTTGCCGAACGGAAGCTCAGCAATCCAGTTCAAATTGAACTGGTGTGTGGTGTCGAAGTCGGAAACCGCCCGAAGTTGATTTGGGGACCATGAGTTAATGATGTTTCCGCTGAGTGCGCTCCAGGCATCGACCCGCTCAGCATCTGACGCCAGGTCGATCGATTTGGAGTAGGTGTAGTTGAAATCAAACTGCAGGCCCTGCGACATCCGTTTCCGGAAGTTGACCTGCATTGCGTTGTAACTCGCGTTGCCCACAGAGCGCCAGGCATATAACGAGTGGAACTGGCTGTTGAAAAACGTGTTTGCGCCGCCGATGGCGGGATAGTAATTGCCGGAAAAATTCCCGGTGCTCGGATTCACTCCCGCAATACCTGCTACGCCCGAAAAGTCGGATCCATAGAAATCAAGCACTCCGAGCGCAGTGGTTTCGCCGCCGAAGTTGGAGTAGCAGGAGAACAGTTCATAGGCCGCCTGCAACGCTGTGGCGGTACTCCCAGAACCGCACGACATCCCGTACTGATCACCCGGTTTCAGCGGAGTAATGACATTGGCCCAATACGCCGCTGTGGGGCCGACCATCGCCGGCGTTACCTGGGAGGCAGCTGGCGCGTTTGGAGAGGTATACAGCTTCGCCAGCGCCTGAACCGCCTGGAAGTAGGTCACTCCAGTCTTTGGATCCATCAGGTTCAAGGGCATGGCCACGTCTTCCTGCGCCAGTAGTCGATGGGCCAGGTGCCCGACGTAGGAAATCTCAAAGCTCATATTCTTGGGCAGCTCGCGTGCAATTGAGAAATCCAGAGTATAGGAATAAGGAGTCTTTATTGAGTTATCCAATCCCCAGTAGATAGCGAGTCCCGTTCCTCCGGGGGGTGGAGTATAGGGAAATCCGCCCGGAGCCGCAGCGGGGAAGACCACGCGACCGAGTTGATCCGTAATCGGGATGGTGTTCAGTCCGGTAAGGCGCGGTCCGGTAGCGACGCTGGGCACGATGTCATTCGAGAGTTGCGTGGATAATCCGAATGATCCCCGCTGATCGAACGTATTCAGAAGACCAGCGCCAATGCGGTCATATACCATGCCGAAACCGCCGCGGATGGCAGTCTTATCCCCGTCGCCAAATAATGACTTTAGCCAACCGCCGCCCGGCCGTGGCGAATAGGCAAAGGCGAGACGAGGGGCAAAGTTTTTGGTGCTCCACTTGTAGTATCCGGGCCGGTTATTTCCCGGGCCGGCCAAGTCAAAGGAGATAGTCGGATCTGCGCCCGATCCAACTCCTTTGAACATATTCGAACCGCGCAGCTTAAACCAGTCACCTAAACTCATGCTTGGTGTGACTTGCGTGCCGGTCGTCTCCCACGGCGGGGAGAACAACGAATACCGTACCCCGTAAGTCAGTGTCAGGTTTGGTTTGAGGCGAAATGCATCCTGAACATAGAATTCGTATTCATCGGCACCCCAATGCCGTTTTACCGGCGCGCCTTCCGGTAGGACGGCACCGGTCTTGGTGTAGTTGTAACTCGCGTCCAATTCGCTCACGATGCCCATCATCGTCATGAGCGGATAGTCATAGGAATTGTTGAAACCCGAGTCAACTGCAGGGTAGTACGGGCCGGGCCTGACGCTGGGGTCAGCGGCGGGGTTCAATGGATTATCGGCGTTGGCCAGTGCTGCGGTGTCCAGCGCCGAAGCATTCGTGACGCCATCGGGAAACGAGTTCAGAAAACTCGACCTAGGGTTTCGAATGAGTCGGATATTCGTACCAAACTGGAAGCTGTGCTTACCCTTCGTCCACGAGACGTCGTCAACGAAGTTATGCACGGGAGTCTGGTAGCTACGGCTACGCACGACGGCCAAACTCGAATTGTTGGCGGTGCTGTTGTCGTTGAGTCCGCGGAAGTAGATAAACGGTTGTGAGTCATTGTTGCCGCTGATGCCGATACTCTGCCGCGTGTATCCGTAGCGGAAATTATTCAGTAGCGTTGGTCGAAGCGTGGCCGTGTAGCCGATAGTGTAGCCCCGGCTTAAGTCAGTCGTTGTCTTCAGGGGACGAGTACCTGGCAAATAAGGAACGTCGCTCAGCGTGTCGTTGCGTAGCGCGCCGCGCCAGAAGAGCGTGTGTGTGCCGGCGGCGTTCAACTTGTAATCCGCGCGCGCGATGTACCAATTTTTATTGGTCGGGGCCGGCCCCTTAAATCTGTAGCCGACGTAATTGACCCCGTCACCAGCCGACAAGTCGTTGCCATGGGGGAAGCCTTGAAGATAAGCCATCACGACCGAATTTGGGCCTATGTGCAGGGGGTCCATGCCGGCGATTTGCGCCGAGTTTAGGCCCTCGAATCCTGCGGGGATGGAATGTGGGCCCGTCAGGCCCTGCACCGTGCCACCCGGACACTGGCTGGAGGTTGCACACTGGTACATGATTATGCCGTCGCGCATGGAATCGCTGGGCACAATGCGTAGCGTGCTGTGCTCTTCCCGCTGCCTATACCCTTCGTAGTTGATGAAGAAGAACAGGCGATCTTTTTGAATGGGCCCCCCCACAGAGCCACCGAAAATGTTCCGAATAAGCTTGGGGGGCACGTTGGGCGCTCCGCTGCCCACCTGTGCTGCCTTCACGAACCAATCATTTGCGCTGGTAAACGTGTTGCGATGGTACTCGTACAAGGAACCGTGAAAGCTATTCGTGCCGCTCTTTGTGATAAGGGAGACCTGTGCACCTGAGGATCTGCCCTGGTCGGCATTGTAGTTGGTCGTCGTGACCCGGAACTCTTGCACGGAGTCGAGCGTGACTGGCAGGACGGACTGAAATGCATCACCGGTGACCTGATCGTTGACGTCAACACCGTCCAAAGTGATATTGCTCTGGTCGCTGTGCGCCCCATTTACGGCACCGCTGCGGGTGTCGCCTGGGTTCGCATCGGGCCGATTTCCTGTGTAGGTCACACCCGCCTGTAGCGACAGCAAGTCAGGAACGTTGCGGCCCTCTAACGGAAGCGTTTTCACCTGCCGCTCATTGAATGCATTTCCCAGCGATGCATCGGTGGTATTTACCAGGGCCGCTTCCGCTGTGACCTCAATAGTTTCACTCGTAGCGCCCACCGTAAGGGTCACATTTGCTGTGGTGGGGGTATTCACCAGCAACTGGATATTCTTCTGCTCGTAGCGGCGGAAGCCGCTCATCTCGACTTGGAGTTGGTACGTGCCCGGAGGGAGTTGCAGAAATTCGTATTCTCCCGAGGCGCCACTCGTGGTCGTCCGCTGAATGCCGCGGTCGGCATTGAATAACGTGACCTTGGCGTTCGTGACTGCCGCACCGCTGTTGTCGGTTACGGTGCCTCTGATCGAAGTCGTGGAGGTCTGACTCCAGGCAGCTAGGGTTAACAGGAATACAGCAATACCGAGCAGAGCTGTACGCATGGGAAGCTCCTTGTAGGTGGCTGCTAGCAACCTTGCGCTTATAAGGTTGAGGTATTTGGGCGGCTATTGTGCAATGTGGGGGCCAACTTGGCAAGCCCGATTTAAACGATTTAACGTGCACTTTCCGGTTCTGG
>DASRFG010000003.1 GCA_035651655.1 Terriglobales bacterium | reverse complement strand
GTGCGCCGTCGCGATCGTGATCCCCCGCTCCCGCTCCTCGGGCGCGTTGTCTATCGAATCGAACGAGCGGAACGCCACCTTCGGGTTGTGCTTCGACAGCACTTTGGTGATCGCCGCCGTCAACGTCGTCTTCCCGTGGTCGATGTGCCCGATCGTCCCCACGTTCACGTGCGGCTTATTCCGTTCAAATTTCTCTTTCGCCATTGCCTATCTCCGTACGCTTTCTGTGAAATGAGTCTAATTAGACTTCGAAACTGTTTTCCCTTGCACACGCGCGATGATTTCCTCCGCCACCGAGCGGGGGGCTTCTTCATAGCGGGCGAAGTGCATCGAGTAAGTCGCTCGACCCTGAGTGGAAGAGCGCATGTGCGTGGCGTATCCGAACATTTCCGCCAACGGCACAATGGCCTTGATTACCTGCGAGCCGGCACGGTGCTCCATGCCTTCAATGCGGCCCCGACGCGAACTCAGATCGCCCATAATTGCGCCCGCGAAATCTTCCGGCACCACTACCTCAACCGACATCACCGGCTCCAACAACACCGGGCTGGCCTTTCGCGCGGCTTCTTTGAACGCCATGGAGCCCGCGATCTTAAATGCAATTTCGCTGGAGTCCACATCGTGGTAGCTACCGTCGTAGAGGATGGCCTTCATGTCGACCATTTCGTACCCGGCCAGGATCCCGCCTTCCATTGCCTCGCGAATGCCCTGGTCCACCGGCTTGATGTATTCCTTGGGGACTGACCCGCCGACGATCTCGTTTTCAAATACGTAGCCGCCACCTGGTTCCTGCGGTTCCAAACGAATCTTCACGTGACCGTACTGCCCGCGACCGCCGGTCTGGCGAATGAATTTGCCTTCGGCTTCGCTCTTTTTGCGGATGGTCTCGCGGTACGCGACTTGGGGCTTACCTACATTCGCTTCCACGCTGAACTCGCGCATCATGCGATCAATAATGATTTCCAGGTGTAGCTCGCCCATACCGCTGATGATGGTCTGCCCGCTATCCGGATCGGTGTGCACCTTGAAGGTGGGGTCTTCCTGCGCCAGCTTGGAGAGTGCCAGCGACATCTTTTCCTGGTCGCCCTTGGTCTTGGGTTCCACTGCTACGGCGATTACAGGTGCGGGAAATTCAATGGATTCCAGCACGATGGGGTGTTTCTCGTCGCAGATGGTGTCGCCCGTGGTAACGCCCTTCAGGCCCACGCAAGCGCAAATGTCGCCGGCATAAATCTCATTGATCTCTTCGCGCTTGTTGGCGTGCATTTTAAGCAGACGTCCGATGCGCTCCGACCGCTGCTTGCTCACGATGTACACGCTGTCGCCGGTCTTCAGATGCCCGGAGTAGAGGCGAATAAAGGTGAGTTGGCCGACAAACGGGTCGGTCATGATCTTGAATGCCAACGCGGAGAATGGCTCTTTATCGTCGGCTTTGCGCTGGACCGGATTTCCGGTGTTCGGATCAGTGCCTTCAACCGGCGGAATGTCCAGCGGCGACGGCAGATAATCCACCACCGCATCCAGCAGCGGCTGTACACCTTTATTCTTGAACGCGGTTCCGCACAAAACCGGGAACAACTTCAGTGCGATCGTACTTTTGCGCAGCGACTTTCTCAGCTCGGCAGGCGTGATGCTCTCGCCTTCCATGTATTTGTGCAGCAGGTCGTCGTCATTTTCCACGATGGTTTCAACCATCTGGTTGTGAAATGCGGCTGCCTTCTTCTCTAACTCAGCGGGAATTGCTTCCGTCACAAACTGCGCGCCCAGGCTCTCGTCTTTCCAGATGATCGCCTTCATTTCGAACAGATCAATGACGCCTTTGAACTTGTCTTCCTGACCGATGGGGAGCTGGATTGCTACGGGGCGGGCATTGAGGCGTTTGCGGATGGTGTCAACAGCGTGTTCGAAGTCGGCGCCCATCTTGTCCATCTTATTAATGAAGCAAATTCGCGGAACACCGTACTTGTCAGCTTGGCGCCATACTGTCTCGGATTGCGGCTCGACTCCGTGAACGGCGTCGAAAACCGCGCACGCGCCGTCGAGTACGCGGAGCGATCGCTCCACCTCGGCGGTGAAGTCCACGTGGCCGGGCGTATCAATGATATTGATCATGATGTCGCGCCAGAAGCAGGTGGTAGCGGCGGAAGTGATGGTGATTCCGCGCTCCTGCTCTTGCGCCATCCAATCCATGGTCGCAGTTCCTTCATGGACCTCGCCGATGCGGTGCGTCCGTCCCGTATAAAACAGGATCCGCTCCGTCGTCGTGGTCTTACCGGCATCAATGTGCGCCATGATGCCGATATTCCTGCAACGCTCTAATGGGACCGCTCTAGCCACGTTCTTTTTCCATTTCCTGAATCTGTAAAGTTGTTACCAACGATAATGCGCGAAAGCTTTATTGGCTTCCGCCATGCGATGCACGTCTTCTTTCTTCTTGATGGCCGCACCGCGGTTGTTCGCGGCATCGAGAAGCTCATTGGTCAGCTTGTCAATCATGCCCTTCTCACCACGTCCGCGGCTGTACGTAATCAGCCAACGGATCGCCAGTGAGGTGCGCCGGTCAGCGTTCACTTCCACCGGCACCTGGTAGTTCGCGCCACCCACGCGGCGGGTCTTGACCTCGAGCAGCGGCTTGGCGTTCTCGACGGCTTTCTTGAACAAGGTCAACGCGTCTGACCCGCCCTTCTCCTGAAGCTGAGTCATCGACTCGTAGAAGATCCCCTGCGCGGTGCTCTTCTTTCCCTGCCACATCATGGAGTTCACAAACTTGGTGACCAGGGGCGATCCGTACACCGGATCGGCGGCAACCTCGCGCTTCGATATGTGTCCTTTTCTTGGCATCAGTAAACGACCTCAATCCTTATTTCGGTCTCTTGGCTCCATATTTCGAGCGGCTTTGCTTGCGATTGGCCACTCCCACCGCATCCAGAGTTCCACGCACCACGTGATAACGCACTCCGGGGAGGTCTTTCACGCGGCCACCGCGAATTAGTACGATCGAGTGCTCCTGCAAGTTGTGACCGACCCCAGGAATGTAGGTGGTCACCTCAATTCCGTTGGTCAGCCTTACGCGTGCCACCTTGCGCAGTGCCGAATTCGGCTTCTTAGGCGTCTGGGTATACACACGCGTGCATACTCCTCTTTTTTGAGGACACGCCTGCAGCGCTGGGCTCGCCGTCTTGTACCGCGGCCTTTTCCGCCCTGCCTTCACCAGTTGATGAAATGTAGGCACTCTGTTCCTGCTCCTTCCAGTTAGCGGCACACACTGCCGTCCCCACAGGCACGGGCGCGCTCCCGCTCTGACCCTTTTGCAGGGGCTGGTCAGCCTTGCTGCCGACCATACTTCCGCCGCGCACTGGCGCAGAGGAGATTATTGGTCCGTTGTGGGCCTAACGACGGTGGCGCCCAGCCTGCTTTCGCTACCCCAGAAGGGTTAGCAAAGTTAGGAGGCGTTCCGTTTCGCTGGCCTCGGCCTGCATACCCTTCCGCAATTCCCGACTACCAGGAACCCAAGAGGGACGGAAGGCAGCGCAGGTATCCGTTTCAGCGAGGACGCCCGCAGCCTCAGACAACCACAGCGGGCGGTTCAACCTACAACAGCATTGCCATGTCCGAATGCTCCATTAGCAGAGCCGAGCACAGGCAAGCTAAACTTGACTCGCGGAACTCTACAAATATAACAACTCCGTTTGGGAGCGTCAACCAGCGCGCTCCCCTGAGGAACCGCAAACTCCAATCCGGCCACCCGCTTGCTGAAAAAATCCGCAGCCTCTAGACTGAAAGTTTCTCAATGAGAGCAAATTTGTCACGATGGTCAGGTCCGCTCGGCCTGCAGACTGAGCGGGGAGGGTTCATGGGTAGTGTGGGAGGGCAAAAGGCCAGTACTGCAGCACTGATATTGCTTCTAACCTTGGGAGTTGGTTGTGGAAGCAGCACCAAACCGCTCAATCCGGCAAAGGTCACTCTCACTCCCGCTGTTTCTTCGGTGAATCTCGGCGATGCGGTGCAGCTCACCGCGACGGCGTTCGATTTTCGAAATAACCCGATCCCTGCGACCCTCACCTTTCAGTCCACCAATCCCAAGATAGCGACGGTTTCTACAGGAGGAACCGTGTGCGGCGGCAAATGGAACGCCGCCTTTGTAATCTGCACCCCGGGGCAACCAGGAGTAGCGAAAGTGACCGCGCAAGCGGGAACCTTTGCCACCAGCGCGCCCGTGACGGTGTATGTCCATCCGGTGGCTACCAATATTCAGGTTACGGCGATAAATCCGGGTACCGGTCCTAATGGATGCGTCACCAGAGGACTCACTGAAAAATTTCAGGCGACCGTATTCAGCGGCACGACCGACATTACAGCCGAGGTAGGACCCGTGAGTTGGGGCGTGACTGATAGCAACGTGGCAACTGTAAAAACAGCCAAATTGCCTTTGAACCAGGTACAGATTACGGCCGCCGTACCCGGGGCCACGTCCCTCTTTGCCTCGGTAAGCGGCGTCAACAGCCCCGGCGTTTCTTTTGAAACTTGTCGTGTAAAGTCCGTCTCAGTCGCTGGTCCCAGTTCAGCCTCCTCCATAACCGTTGCCAAAGGCGCCCGAGTAACTGTCACCGCGGTCGTGAAAGACTCGGCGGGTGCTGCGATAAGCGCTCCCGTGACTTGGCTCACTTCAAATCCCGCGGCAGCCACTGTAACCAGCGGCAATGTGCTTGGGGTGAGCGCAGGCGGTGCGGCAATAACTGCTTCCTGCACTCCGCCCACGTGCAATACAAATTTGCCGCCGATTTACTCGAAGACTGCCGTGACAGCGACCGTGACTGGCGCATCTCCGGGTACGATTCTTGTCAGCAGCAGCGATTGCAGTGGCACGCCCGCCTGCAAGGTCTCCATGGTGCCGATTCCATTTCACCAGAACACTCCCGGGACCGCGATAACGCTGCCGGTTAATCCGAATTCCTTTTTGACGAATCCCGCCGGCACACAGGGATTTTTTGGATCGGATAACGGTTTGGCCGTCCTCAACCTGACCAACGGTAGCGCCCAACTCGCGTCTTCTGTTCACGGCAAAGTGCTGGCAGTGGCGCCCAATGGCGGTTCCGTCCTGGTCTCAAATACGACCGGTTTCAATGTTGTTGATATCGTAAATCCGAGTAACGGCAGCACACAGATATTGCCGATTTCAGGCGTAACTGCGGCCAGTTTCTCTCCCGACAGCCTGAAGGCCTTCATGGTAGGGGGCAGCAACGCTGCTCCCGCCCTGTTCATTTTTTCGAGCTCGCCGCTCCTTACCGTCCCACTGCCGGCGCTTGCCAACGATGTGACCTTCATGGGCACCGGCACATTTGGATTCGTGGCCGACGGCACGAATCCATCGGTCCTGCCATTTGCGACTTGCGACAATTCAAACCCGTTGGGGGTGGGTGGCGGCATTCCTATCACCGGCTCGGCAACACAAATAGCTCCCACTCCTAACGGAGCAGCCATCATTGCGGTTGCATCTCCCGGCATCAACGTGATCCCGGTGACCACGGACGCCACGGGATGTCCGCCCTCGTTTACCCCTCCTGGAACATCCCCAGCGCCACCAGTAACATTCCAGGACTTTGGGGCAGGTAGTTTTACCGCCAGTCAACTTCTGATTTCGTCGGATGGCGTGCACGCTTACGTCATCAGTGATTTGCCTAAAGTTCTGGCATTCAACATAAAGACCGGCACTGTTGAACCTGCGATTCCTCTAACGAATGGGGTGACGCCTCTCCGGGGCGCATTAACGAACGATGGAAACTTAATGTTTGTAGGCACCAGTGACGGCAAAGTCCACGTGCTCGACACCGTCGCGCATACTGATGTCCGCCAGATCAGCGTTACATTGTGCAGTGGTGGGGGCGTGACCTGTACGCCAAACCTGCTGGTTAGGCAGTAAGAACTGCCGCTGAAAGCGGCCAGGCTAGTCTGTTTAAGACGAGAACGCCGTGGCGTAATCTTCAGGATCGATTCCGTGGTACGTAAGGGTGTGTTTCAGTCGCTGCCGTAAATCGGCAGGGGTAGACTCCACAAATGCTTGCACCGCAGTTTCCATTGCGACCTCATCCTCGCCAGCTTCGCTGGTCAGGCTCTCAGCACGCAACTGTGTGGATTCCTGAACCGCGGTACGCGCCGGCGCCGGCAAGACGCGCAGCAGTTCTTCCAAAATTTCGTTAGCTTCATCGGACCATCTCATAGGGACCGATCAACTCCGCGACGGCGCGACTCCACTGTTCTCCAGGTCGCGAGCGACGCTGTCGAGTACGCCGTTGACGAATTGTACTGACTCCGGGCTAGAAAACTTTCGCGCGATTTCCAGCGCTTCATTGATCACCACTGCCTTGGGCGTAACCGGGAACCCTAAAAGCTCTGCCACTCCAGCCCTTAGGATGTTGCGGTCAACCGCAGCCATGCGGTCCATCCGCCAATGCTGTGCGTGTTGTTCGATCAATTTGTCAATCTCTGGCCCGCGCTCCAGTGCAACTCGAAACAGATCTTCGGCGAAACTGCGGACATCGTCTGACACGCTGTCTCGCTCCGCCCAGAAACTCTGGCAAACATCACCAAAATTCTGGTGGGCCATGTCGGCCTGAAAGAGCATCTGCAGCGCCAGTTCGCGTGATTTTCGCCGTGTACCCATAGAAACCAGTTCTCAGTGGCCAGTACTCAGTTTCGCGAGCGCGCCTTTCTCTTCGACATGACCTCGACTGATTTATTGCCGCCGCCCTTTGGCCGCCGACCTTCGACCCTAGACCGCCTGGCGACAACTTTAGTTAACGAAGCCATCTCCACGGCGGAGAGCGCCGCTTCATATCCTTTATTACCACTCTTCAGGCCAGCACGGTCAATGGCTTGCTCCAGGCTGTTGCAGGTGAGTACCCCCAAAGCATGCGGCACTCCCGTCTCCTGCGCCGATTGTCCAATCCCGCGGGTAACCTCATTGGCGATTACCTCGTAATGCAAGGTCTCGCCGCGCAGCAGACATCCCAGACAAATGATCGCATCCACTCCGCCGGTTTCCGCTAACTTGCGCGCCGCCGCTGGAATTTCAAAGCTCCCCGGCACGCGCACAATCCTGATGTCCTGCTCGCGGGCTCCGGTACGATGCAAGGCGTCCAGGGCTCCGCTCAGCAGCCGCTCCGTAATAAAGGAGTTGAACCGGCTTACGACAATACCGAAACGCACTCCTCGCGCGTCCAGATCACCGGAAATTCCCGGGGGATACTCCTGCAACTTACCAAAAATCGCGGTTTTGATTCCGCCCGGCAACTCCACTACAAACAACCGGCAGTTCCCCTGTTGATGGTCGGCAAGAAATCTGAGCTTTTGCTTGTTGAGTAATTGGAAAATCGAATCAGGATCCCTGACCTCCAGTAGCAGGTCGGTTCCTTCCGTCCCGTCGGGAACATCTCTGGCTCCCGCGCGGTTTATTTTGATTCGGCCTAGCGGGACTTTAAACGTCGCATTCTGCTCAGCCTCGACTGGCTCCAACTCCAGGCCAAGGGATTCGAGCACCTTCACTAAAGATTTGAACTCCGCTCCGGTCTTGACCGAGCGGCCGATATGGATAGCTTTCACCATCAGGATAATGAAGTGTAATCGGGAAGCTGAAACCTTACATCTGAAGGCCTACTCAGTGACGTCTCCGCCCGTGAGGTCACTTCCCCTTGAATTGCGGAGCGCGCTTCTCCAGAAACGCCGTTGTCCCCTCTTTTTTGTCTTCGGTGGCGCAGCAAAGACCAAAGAGCGTTGCTTCAAGATAGAGCCCTTCGGCCAGGGTCATCTCCATTCCCTTATTGACCGCTTCCATCGCGAACTGCACGGCCAGCGGAGCGTTGGCAATGATCTTTTGCGCAATAGCTTCAGCCCGCGGGATGAGTTCGGCCGGCGCAACCACCTCATTCACCAGTCCCATGCGCTGCGCTTCCTGGGCGCCGATCATTTCGCCTGCAAGCACCAGCTGCATCGCTCGTCCCTTGCCTACTAGCCGTGGGAGGCGCTGAGTGCCGCCGTATCCGGGAATGATGCCGAGCTTCACTTCCGGCTGGCCCAGCTTGGCATTCTCGCTGGCCAGACGCATGGTGCAGGCCATGGCAATTTCGCAACCGCCGCCCAATGCGAATCCATTAATGCAGGCGATTACCGGCTTGCCGCAGTTCTCGATCAGGTTCAACACCGACTGCCCTCGATGCGTGTACTCCTTCGCCTGAATGGGATCATTCTTCGCCAGCTCCCCAATGTCAGCGCCGGCGATGAACGCCTTCTCGCCCGTGCCGGTAAAAATTACCACCCGCGCCTCGCGGTCCTGCTTGATGGCATGAAATGCCTGCCGCAGCTCTTCCATCGTGGCCATGTTCAGCGCGTTGAGCACCTTCGGCCGGTTCACGGTGACATAGGCAATTGCGTTCCTTTTCTCGAACAGAATATTTTCGTAGCTCATGTGTCTGAATCCGTGTGGATCCGCCTGGCCCTCTAAAGTTTTACCGGCACTGGATTATTTGGATCGCTGTAATCGTAGAAACCTTTGCCGCTCTTGCGGCCGTACCAACCGGCCATTACCAGACGCTTGAGCAGCGGCGGAGAGGCGAAGCGCTTCTCCTTAAACTCGTCATACATAATGTGCGTGATGTAGTAGGTAGTATCGAGCCCCACAAAATCCAGCAACGTGAACGGGCCCATAGGATAACCGCAGCCCAGCTTCATGGCATTGTCAATGTCCGGCACCGAGCCCACGCCCTCCTCAAAAGCACGGATCGCATCCAACATGTACGGCACCAGCAGCCGATTCACAATAAACCCTGTCTTGTCGCTGGTGCGCACCGGCACCTTGCCCAATTTCTTGCTGAACTCGTAAACGCTTTCGTAAACATCGTCGACAGTGGCGATGGTGCGAACCACCTCCACCAGCTTCATCAACGGCACTGGATTAAAAAAGTGCAGCCCGACGAAGCGCTCCGGGCGGTTGGTTGCGGTCATGAGCTGCGTAATAGAGATAGAAGAAGTGTTGCTGGCGAAAATGGCGTCTTTCTTCACGATGGGATCGAGCGAAGCATACATCTTCCGCTTCTCGTCCACATTCTCGATGATGGCTTCAATAACAAGATCGCAGGCGGCGAGATCTTCTCTGCGAGTTGTTCCCTTCAGCCGCGCCCGGACCTTCTCAGGCGCTTCTTTCAGCGTGCCCTTCTCGGCGAGCTTGGCCAGAGACTTTTCAATTCCTGAAAATCCCTTGTCCAGCAGCTTCTGCTCGACCTCGAGCACGGTCACGTCGAAACCTGCGGTTGCGCACACCTGCGCGATGCCCGAACCCATCAGCCCACAACCGAGAACGCCGACCTTCCTGATTTCCATAGTTTTCTTCACTTACCGCAGAAAAAATCCCAAACCCTCGGTGAGCCTCTGTGTCTTCTGTGGTTAAACTTGTAAACTCTCCACGATCATCGCAATGCCTTGCCCGCCGCCGATGCACGCGGTCGCCAGCCCATATTTCTTCTTGCGCCGCCGCAGCTCATATAACAAGGTGATGATCAGCCGCGTGCCGGTCGCGCCCAGTGGATGTCCGAGAGCGATCGCGCCGCCATTCACGTTTACCTTTTCGCGATCCAGGCCCAGCTCTTTCTCAACTGACAGATACTGCGCGGCGAAGGCTTCATTTACTTCAACCAGATCAACATCGTCGAGCTTCAGCCCAGCCTTCTCGAGCGCAATCCGCGACGCCGGCACCGGCCCGCGCCCCATGATCTTCGGTTCCACGCCCGCAATCCCCCAGCTCACAATGCGCCCTAGCGGTTTGAGCCCGCGCTTCTGTGCCGCTTCAAGCGGCATCACTACCACGGCTGCTCCGCCATCGACGATCCCGCTGGCATTGCCGGCAGTCACCGATCCGCTTTTCCCGAATGCCGGCTTCAGTTTGGCCAGGCCTTCCATCGTAGTTTGCGGCCGCCGATGATCGTCTTCATTGAAAGACTCGCCCGTAGGCTGGCCGCGTTTATCGAGAAGCTGCACTGCGACGATCTCTTCCTGCAGCCGTCCGGTTTTGTGGGCGGCGTCGGCGCGTTGCTGCGATCGCAGCGCAAATTCATCCTGCATCTCGCGAGTAATTCCCTGCTCCTCAGCGTAAAGCTCGGCGGTGTTGGCCATGTACAGGCCGCAATAAGTATCGAGCAGCGCCACCATGAGCGAGTCTTCGAGCTTGCCCTCGCCTAGTCCCAGGCCCCAACGCGCGCCGCGGATCACGTGCGGCGCCTGCGACATTGATTCCATCCCACCGGCGAGCACCATCTTGGCCTCGCCCAGTTGGATCATCTGCGCCGCATTGACGATCGCCTGCATGCCCGACCCGCACAACCGGTTCACGGTGAGCGCCGGCGTCTCAATCGGCAGGCCAGCTTTAAGTGAAACGTGGCGCGCGCCATAGAGCGCATCGCCGGAGGTCTGCTGCGCATTACCGAAAACCGCATGATCAAATTCGCCGGGCTCGAGCCCAGCACGCTGTATCGCGCACTTCGACGCAATGGCGGCCAGGTCCATGGCAGTGAAGTCGCGCAATTTGCCGCCATATCGGCCCATGGGCGTGCGCGCCCCACTCACAATTGCGACATCGGATGGCTTCAACATCAGGAGGTCCTACAGGAAAACAATTCAATACTAGCCAAACATTTCAGTCTAGCAGTGGAGGATTGCGGGCAGCAACCGGCGACGCCGAGCGTCCAAATTAGGACACTACCCGCGGCCGGCAGCATCGGAACGGCGGTGTTGGGGTGGAGCAGCGCTTTAGCGCTGCGTAATGCGTTCCCAGCGACTCGGCTTTAGCCGCCGAGGTCAACAACCGGAGCACCCGCCACCGTGGAAGCCCACGGCTTCAGCCGTGGGAATCGAAGCGTCAGTATGTGGGCTTTAGCCCCTGGGAAATCAGAATCGCCAGCTTATGCCACCGCGCTCACATCAAAGGCGCAGGCCAGAGCACAAACCTTTTTCTCCGCGTTGCTGCGAGCACCCTCGAGTGCGGCTTCCACTCGATTGATCGCCTCGGTCACGATGTCGCATGGGTCGAACTGTGGCCTGACAACCAGTTCAGCAATACCGGCGCTGATCGGCGGCAGCGTGTCACGGCCCGGCAGATGAATGTCGTCCAGCAGCTTGCGCAGCTTGTCCAGCGCCATCATCGCGCCCTTCTCCGGAGTGTCGGCAAGAATGAGTGCGATGGTAGTCAGGTCGTAGAGCACACCCACGTCCGCTTGCCGGATGTGGGTGGAAATGATCTGTCCAACCTGACGCATCATGGTTTCAACCGCGGGCTGTCCGAACTCCCGCACCATGGACGATCCACGCCCGAATTCCATCAGCATTAAGCAAGTCGGTGAATTCTGTTGTGTGGCGCGCTTTACTTCCGAGAGCAGCACATCAATGTACGAGGAGCGTTTGAGCAGTCCCGACTTCTCATCAGTAACCGACAAATTACGCACCAGGCGGCGCAGCCGGGCATTGTGCAGCGCCAGAACAATCTGTTCGCTCAAACTGCGCAGCACCAGAACGTCGCTGGAGCGCCACGCGGACGCATCTTCCGCCTGCAGAATCAGGACACCAACATGCTCCTGGCCGTCCAGAAGAGGCAGTGCGAGGAATGATCCCCCGCCCAGCGTCTTTACCACATCTTTAATCTCGGCCATCTCGGGTGCGTTTTTCGAATCTGCTACAACCATGGGCCCACGCAAAATCGAAGCATCGTGAAGCGCCGACATTAACTTCACTCTCTCCGGCAGTTCCGAGGCATTCACCCCCGGAGCTACATACTCCAACACCAGGGTTGGCGGCTTACCGGGCGCGCGCAGGCCGGCAATGGCGCGCACCGTATTCCACTGCGTGCCAATTTCGTTCACCGCCACCGTCAGCACGGATTTAACGTTCGCCTGCTGGTAAAGACTGCGGGTGATCTCAGTTACGCGGGCAAGATTCTTTACTTCGGAGTCGTCGCGTGGCCCCGCAGCGCTGGTTTCAAAGATCGAAGCTTGCGGCGCGGCAGACCTTGACACGTTCTCCGCCGGTTTTGCCGGAGGTAGTGTCGCGGCGGCCGGAGCTGCAGCAGCGGCCGCGGCCTTGGCTTTGCCCGCCGGGGCGTCCGGATAATGGGGCACCAGCCCAACATTCATGTAGAGACGCTGCAGTTCCTCGTTGCGCTCTTCCTCATGCGGAAACAGTTGCTGAATTCTTTCCAGCCGCTCCAATGCTTTGGAGCGCATGCCATACTGCACCAGTATTTCCGCCTGCAGCATTAGGTCCTGCAGCATGCTGGGCTCATCAGGTTCGTCGCGTTTGGCCGGCTGTTGCTGTATCTCTTTGGCTTTGTTGACTACGCTGAACCGAGTGGCAATGGCATTGAGTCTCTGCTCATCAATTTTTCCGCGCAGCATTTCCAGCCGCTTTTGATGTCCGGGCTCATACGCGTCCACTTCCGCGGCGCGATCTAAACAGTCCCCTGCTTTGTAGAAGTTCCCCGCGGCGTAATACAAATCGAAGAGTTTAATCAGCGTCTCGCAATAGTCGTGCTCGCGGTTGGCGGCGTTAAAAAGCTCAACCAGATATTCCAAGAGTTCCGAAGAGCTGGGCCGGAACTTCTCAACTACATCCTTCATCAGGCCGATGAACTCGCGCCGATTGCCTTTGCGACGCTGGTGCTGTTCCAGTTTGCGGGCCAGCGCTACCGCCTCTCCATCCTGCTTGGCTTCCAGGAATGCGGCGATCAGTTCGACCATTTCCGTCATCCGCGCGGAGTTCTGTTCGAACAGTTCCCACAGCACCGGCTCGGCTTGAACTAATTGCCCGGTGTACCAGAGCGCGTGGCCGTAAAGATCTTTCACTTCCGGGGTTGCAGTGGCGCCTCCCGTTGCCAGTGGCTTGAGGACTTCCAAGGCTTCAGCAGCGCGGCTTTCAAAGATGAGGCTTTGTCCATAGGCCACAGCCGCGGCGGTGCTTGCCGGGTCGGCATGGAAGGCACGTTCGTACCAGGGGGAGCTCTTTCCCCCGGACTGCGCTTCCAGCGCTCCTACTTTCAAAAAGAATTGGCTAGCTCTTGCGTTGTCTCCCAGTTCGGAGGCTAATTCCGCGGCCCGCCAGTAGTTCTGTCCGGAGGGATCAAGCGCGATTATGTGTTCCAGGACGGCCAGCGACTTCTTGCTGTTGTGCAGCGCGCCATATCCGGTGAGCGCCGCCTCGAAGGCCTCTAATGCTTCCTTCTTATTACTGGCTTCTATGAATTGCCCATAACGGAAGCTCTGTTCGCAGGTCGGACTGCCGAAGCGCACCAGCTTCTTATACGTAACAATTGCCTTAGCGCTGTCTTTGGCTTCCGCCTGGCGTTGGAATAAATCTCCCAGCAGCGCGGCCGCCTCCTTGGGACAATTGCTGGAAGCGTATAGCTCCGCGGCCGTTTGGCGGATAGCGTCATTGTCTGGATCTTCTTGCAAAATCGCGAGATATTCCTCCAGCGCAGCGCTGGTCTTCCCTTTTTGCAGGAATTTTTCAGCGCGTTCGCGGCGTTTCGCGGTATCGACTTTTTCGGGACGGCGGCCGAGGTCCAGCATGGGTGCCCTGATGTTAGGGGAGACAACTGATTTTGGCAGATGCGACGGCCAGCGGCAATGCACTCAGACACCCATCACGTTACCAAAGTGTGGATCGCTCTTCATTTTGGAATCGGCCCGCGCTTCTGATATATGTCCCTGAATGGCAAGCACCTACGGAGCTTCCTCCCCGCGACAGGAGCCTGAAAAGGAAGCCGGGCTCAGGCACCAGCTCAGCGCCGCGCAGATGACCATGGTGGGGGTAGGGGGCTCAATCGGTACGGGGTTGCTGCTGGGTTCGGGCGCCGCCATCAAAATCGCCGGTCCGGCGGTCATCATTAGCTTTATCGTCGCCGGCCTGATCACCTGGACGGTGACCATGGCTTTAGGTGAGATGGCCAGCCGGCACCCCGGCGCAGGCTCCTTCGGCCTCTACGCCGAGCTGTACCTGAATCACTGGGCCGGCTTTGTTTCCCGCTACGCATATTGGATCGGAATCGCAATTGCCGTGGGTGGTGAACTGGTCGCCTCGGCCACCTACATGGGTTATTGGTTCCCTGGCGTGCGTGCCACGGTTTGGGTGATTGTGTTCGCCGCCGTGCTGCTGTTGATCAATCTTCGCCAGGTCGGCGATTACGGTTGGTTTGAGTTTTGGTTCGCCATGGTCAAGCTGATGACCATCATTGCCTTTATTGTAATCGGCGGCGCTTTCTTGCTCACGGGACGCGTGGCCGCTCAATACACCGCCCATGGTGGGTTCTTTCCGAATGGGAAGCTGGCACCCGCATTGGCCATGGGATTCGCGCTGTTCACCTTTGCCGGCATTGAGATGGTCGCGATTTCCTCGGGGGAATCGAAATCGGTGAAAGAAATTCCGCGTGCCGTGCGCAGCACCTTTGGCCTTCTGACGTTCGTTTACATGTGCGCCATCGTGATTCTGGTCGGCGTCATGCCCTGGAATGGCGCCGGGGTCACAGAAAGCCCGTTTGTATCTGTCTTTCGCCTGGCCAGACTTCCAGCTGCGTCCCACGTGATGAATTTCGTGGTCCTCTCAGCGGCGTTGTCGGCAGCGAATGCCAGCCTCTATGTTGATTCGCGAATGCTGTTCTCCCTGGCTCGCGACGGCTACGCGCCCGCCGCATTTGGCCGGCTCACCGGCGCCGGATCACCACTGCTCGCGCTTTTGGTCTCTGCCGTTGGAATCCTCATTGCAGCGGGCATGGAAAAATGGGCTCCCGACTCGGCATACATTTATCTGATTTCCGCTGCTTTATTTGGGATAATCCTGACCTGGTGGATCGTTCTTGCAGCGCACATCTCGTTTCGGCGGCGGCTTTCTTCCGCGGACTTGAATGCGCTTCCTATGCGTTCACCGGGCGGAAGTGCGCTTTCAGCGGCAGGTTTCGTGGCCATGATCGCCGTGATGGTCGGCACCTGGTGGACCACGCGGCTGATCGTCATCAGCGGAGTTCTCTACGTCGTAGTACTTTCCGCGGCCTTTCTCCTGGTGAAGAAAGGCCTCCAGGAAAGTAGAATGAAGAAATGAGCGCGGACCATAAAAACCGCGATGGGCGTAGCGACGACCTGCTGCGCTATCGTCCCGAGTTCCCTATTCTCGACCGCACTACTTACCTGATCAGCAACTCGTTAGGCGCCATGCCTCGCGGCGTCTATGATGCACTCCAAAATTACGCTGACACCTGGGCGACACAGGGCGTGCGCGCCTGGGACACCTGGTGGATGAAGGCCGCCGAAATCGGCGATCAAATCGGCACACTGATGAACGCTCTTCCCGGCAATATCGCCATTCACCAGAACGTCACTACCTGCCAGGCAGTGATCGCGTCGTGCTTTGATTTTTCCGGTCGCCGCAACAAAGTCGTTTACAGCGACTTGAACTTTCCTTCGGTTATGTATTTCTGGGAAGCTCAGCGCGAGCGGGGCGCCCGGGTCCAGATGGTCCCGACTGACGACGGTATTCATGTGCCTACCGAGCGTCTTCTGGAAGCCATTGACGAGAACACATTGCTGGTGCCGATTTCCCATGTTATTTTTCGCAGCGCTTATATCAACGATGCGCGCGCCATCATCGAGCGTGCCCACCGCGTGGGAGCCCACGTTGTTCTTGATACCTTCCAATCACTGGGCACAGTGCCGGTAGATATCCAAGCTCTCAATGCGGACTTTGCGTGCGGCGGAGTGCTGAAATGGCTGTGTGGCGGCCCCGGCGTGGCGTACCTGTACGTGCGCCCGGATCTTGGGAAGAAGTTAGAGCCCAAATTCACCGGGTGGATGGCCCACCAGCAGCCTTTCGCCTTCGAGATCGGGCCCATCCGCTACACCGATCCGCCGTATCGTTTTGTGAATGGCACTCCTAACATTCCGGCTCTCGCCGCCGCAGCACCTGGCTTGAAGATCATCGCCGAGGTCGGAGTCGAGAAGATCCGCCAAAAATCTCAGCGGCAGACCGCGCGACTCATCGAACTTGCCGATGAGCACGGCTGGAAGGTGAACACACCTCGTGATCCCGCGCAGCGCGGCGGCACAGTTTCCATTGACATGCCCGACTCCAAAGAGGTCTGCGCCGAACTGCTAAAGCGTGACATTCTTGTGGACTGGCGACCCAAGGCGGGCGTCCGTATGTCGACGCACTTCTACAATACTGATACCGAACTCGAAGCCGCCATCTCCGCGGTTGAGCAAATTCTGCAGTCGCGTTCTGCACTGGCGCGTTAGCGTTCTCCACCTCTGCGGACAACCACGTTACGAAAGTCAGGTTCGACGCGCCCTTGGTGCGTGCATTCAAATTGAATCTCGCGCACCATGGGGCGGTAAATGTGTGCTCCGTTCAACCTCGCGATGCTGTATACCAGCGGCTTCGACCCGATTCTCTATGCGGGGGTTGGCGCTCCGCTCGGCGTATATCTCTTCTACCGTGGTTTTCGCATGCTACAGCGCAAGCGTCTCATCATGAACACACCGCAATGCAAGATCCGCAGTGCTGCCATGGGCCTGGTCGAGGTAAGCGGCCTGGCTACCGGGCCTTACACCATCACCGCGCCGGTCACGCAGCATTCCTGCTTCTACTATCGGACGCTGGTTTGGGAGTTGAAAGAATCGGGCAAGAGCAACAGCTGGCAAAAAGCGCACGACGAGAGCCTGCACACTCCGTTTTTTCTCGATGACAATACCGGGAAGCTATTGGTGGATCCCACCGGAGCTGACATGGAACTGCACTGCGACTTTAAAGAGGAGTTTCGCCACTCGCTCCTCGCTGATGACGCCATCCCGGCTTCCGTCGCTCGCTTCCTAGTGTCCCGCGCGATCATTACTCAACGTCCGCTCAAGGTTGAAGAATACTGTCTGAAACCCAAAAATGCGGTCTTTGCTCTGGGAACACTGGCACAAAATCCAGGAATCGAAGTCAGCATCAGGGTTTCCGAAGCTAATGGGGCTGGCCAATTCCCAGTCACGTCAAACGCCAGTGAATTAGCCGGTGCGCAGCAACGCAATCCGGCTGAGAACGTTCCCATCAATGCCAGGAGCACTGCAGACGGCCTAACATTCAACAACACGCACGGCCAGAAGCCACCTCGTCCCGAACCCCCAGTTGACGACGCCGAACGGCGGCGCCGTGAGCTCTTTACCGCCGGCTTATTGGGAGTGCCCGGCCCGGTTCATGCCCCGCAGCCCACACCTCCACGGCCGGCAGACGAAGCCGAAAAGCACCGTCGTGAGCTAGTAATGGCGTCCTTGTTCGGCGTCCCCATGGCAACCGGCACAGCGGCGGTTACCACAGCACCTGCGGGTACGGGCACAGCAGCGGCGCCCGCAAAAGAAGCACTGCCCGCGGAACTGCAATCACCGCTGAGTACAGCCTTGGCTTCCGGCCACCAAGAATTTGACCTCTACCCGCCGGTAGTGCTTATGAAGGGCAAGCACAACCCGCATTTCTTCATTTCCTGGCGAAGCGAGCGCGAGGTAATCTCGGAATTGGGATGGAAGTCCGCGTTGTACATCTGGGGTGGGCCGGCCCTGACCCTGGCTTGCGTTGCCTTGGTGCTGATGCATTTGGGTTTGCTGTGAGAATTTAGGAGGACCGGATGAATCTAGTAATCGTGCTGGCGATGTTGTTCGCCGCCATTGGAGTCGGATGGTATGTGGTCACCATCTACAACGGCTTAATTGAACTGAAGAACGATATTGATAAGGCCTGGTCGAACATTGACGTCATGCTTAAGCAACGGCATGACGAACTCACCAAGCTGATCGAAGTCTGCAAGGGCTACATGGAATTTGAGCGCGATACCTTCCAGAAAATTGCCCAGGCACGCTCGCTGTTCGCACAGGCTGCCACGGTGGACCAGAAGGCCCAAGCCGACCAGAGCATGACGTCAGCACTGCGCGGTCTTTTCGCGGTCGCTGAAAATTATCCTGATCTCAAGGCCAACAATAACTTTCTGCAGTTGCAATCACGCATAACCCAGCTCGAAAGCCAAATTGCCGACCGGCGCGAGTTCTACAACGACTCCGTAAACACCTACAACATCCGTATTCAGCAGGTGCCGGACACGTTCGTGGCAGGCTTCCTCACCATGAAACCGCGGACTATGTTCAAGGCCGAAGGAGCCGACAAGGCCGACGCGCCCTTGACGTTCGGAGCCACCGCTAAATAGGCCTGCCTGTAGCGGACGGCAGCCCCTTGCCCACATCGTGGATGGTTGTTGACATTCGCCTTTTATTCGCTCACAATACGGGCAATGTCACTCACCCGCAAACAGCGAGAGGTCTACGAATTCATAGACCACTTTGTGCAGGAGCACCAGCACTCGCCTTCCTTCGAGGAAATCGGTAGAGGCCTGAAGCTGAGCTCGTTGGCCACGGTGCACAAACACATCAGCAACCTGGAAAAAAAGGGGCTCCTAAAGCGCGATTACAACCGCAGCCGGTCCATTGAACTGCTGGCGCCCCGTGGTGGGTTGAAGCACGTGTTGGGTTGGAACTCGGGTTCCGTGCTGCCGCTCGTGGGCCGCATCGCCGCCGGCCGGCCGCTTGAGGCAATGGAAAATCCGGAGACCATCTCGCTGGCCGACTTTACCCGCTCCAGCGAAGTCTTCGTTCTTCAAGTCAGCGGTGATTCCATGCAGGATGAGGCCATTCTCGACGGTGACTTTGTGCTCATAGAAAAAACCAAGGTCGCCCGCAACGGCGAAATCGTGGTGGCACTTGTGGATGGTAGTGACGCTACTCTCAAACGCCTCTACAAAGAAGGCGATAAGATCCGGCTGCAGCCCTCGAACGCCGCTATGCAGCCGATCATGGTGCCGGCTGCGGCGGTGCAGATCCAAGGCCGGGTGATCGGGGTCCTTCGTAAGTATTGATCGACGGGGTACAAAAACAAAAAGCCCGGCCGAAGCCGGGCCAATCTCCAAGCAACTAATGCTTAACCGATGTGCTTGTCCAGGGCCTTCTCAATCGTCTCTTTGGGCACATATCCGACGATCTGTTCTCGAACCTGCCCACCCTTGAACACCAGCAACGTGGGAATCCCACGAATGCCATAGCGCTGCGGAGTGGCCGCGTTTTGGTCCACATCCATTTTCCCTACTTTGACCTTGCCGTTGTATGCGCTCGCCAGCTCGTCCACGATCGGAGCCAAAGCCCTGCATGGGCCGCACCACGTCGCCCAAAAATCCACCAACACCGGCTGGTCGCTTTTCAGCACCGCCTGATCGAAGTTCGAATCGGTTACCTCAAAAATTGCCTCTGTCGCCATTGCCTCTCCCTTGGTGAGCTGGGCCACTAATTTCCTGGGCCGCTGCCTATCCTACCACTAGCTTTAGATGCAGAGAACCATTCCAGGTCGCAAAGCAGGATTTCTGGCAATGGATTGTGGGGCTTGATCTAAGTTTCGCTGTGACGGGGATTTAGCGGACAAATTAAAAGCGCCCTGAACTTTTCAGCTCAGGACGCCACGGCAGCCCTCCCCCAGAACTGCCAAACTACAACCCGGATATTAAGGCGGCCTCCAGGGGGTGTAAACGTCACGAAAGTAATCAGCGAGGAGTAGCTTGAAATGCGAAAAAAATGAGCCGATTATCGAGCCAAGCCTTCAGCGATATCCCCCGCCAGAGGAAGTTTGAAGCGTTCCCCTTTATAAGCCTTGACCATACATACAATCCAAAGCACGAAGCTGGCGATGCCAATTAAGGCGAATAGCGGGCCAGCCACGCCCAAGTGGCTCCAGCCATGCATTCCGCCCATCCACCAGCCGAAGCCGAAAACCGCTGCCAGCAGAATTCGTAGGATGTGGATCCCTCCGAACACCACGATGGATTGTGCCGCGTGAAAACGCACGTAAGGACGGCGGTCCAGAAAATAAAAAATCAGGCCGGTGAGCCAGCCTAGGGAGTAGCTGAGCAGCGCGGCAAGGTTTTGCGAGATGCCCGAGCTGGGGTTCTGAGTAACTGGCGTCGGATTACCGGGCTGCCCCGGTCTCAAGCCTGATTGTCCCTGCCCACAACTGGGACAAAACTGGGTTGTGTCCGAAATTTGAGTTCCGCACTTTGTGCAGAATGCCATGGTCATCTACCCCCTGTTCGCCGATACGATACCTGCATCTGCCGTTTTACACCAGTTTTTGTGGGCAAGCTTTGACCTCAACTCCAGCTTCAATGAAATTCCCAATTCACTCCTGCGCTCCTTTTCAGGACAACGGGCCCGCAACGGCCCTTTCGAGTGATTGCGTCAGCTAAGGCAATACACAACAATCGAAGGCGTCCCTCATTAACTCATTCTCATGCGCATTCTGGTGGTAGAAGACGACCTTCCCTTGGCCAATTTTGTGCGCCAGGGCTTGGAAGCCGAAAGTTACACGGTTGATGTAGTGCATGACGGCGAAAGCGCCTGCGCTTTCGGAGGTGCTGGCGCTGAGTGGCCGGCCTTGCCCGGCCCGAAGAACCAGCACGCACATTTCATGAGGAGGCTTAATGATCAGCGCCACCGCGTCCGGGAAATCCTCGCTTCCGGCTGCCACTGACGATAAATCCGAACGGATGTTGGTATCGAACATTGACCTTGTTCGGCGAATAGCAGGTCGTATCCACCAGCGTGTGCCCCCCTGCGTCGAGTTGGACGATTTATTCCAGGCCGGCATCGTCGGTTTGATTGATGCTATTCGCAAATTCGACGAACGAAGACACGTTCAGTTCGAACATTACGCACAATTTCGCATCAATGGCGCCATCATTGACAGCCTGCGCGAGCTCGACTGGAGCCCGAGGGCCCTGCGCCGTAAGGCACAGGCCATGGCTCGCGCCCGCGACAAACTCAGCACCTTGCTTGGCCGCGCACCGGACGATAGTGAACTCGCTGCCGAAATTGGATTGGAGCTGCATCAATTTAATAAATTGATTGCCGATTTGAGAGGACTCGAGTTATGCAGCTTTGACTTCGAGGAGGTTACGCAGGAAGGTAAGGAAAATTGTCAGGACTATGCGGACCCGCGTGCAGTCAACAGTTACGCACATTGTCTCCAATTCGAAATGAACACATTGTTGGGCAGTGCGTTATCCGACTTATCTATTCAGCAACAGAACATACTGACTCTCTATTATCGCGATCAACTGACAATGGCGAAAATAGGGAAAAGTTTGGGCGTATCCGAGTCGCGCATCTCCCAGCTACATTCCGCAGCAATCCTGCATTTGCGCTCACGGATTGAAGAGTTACTCAGCGCAGGTGCTTCGGCATCTACGAAGAATGCTGAAACATTGGAAAACGGAGAAGAACAACCCGCCTGTCAGTGACCTCGGTCACAGTCAACTCGTGCCACCTTGCAATACATTTCTGAGCAGTAAACACCTTGGCGACCACTCATCAAAAGGAATCACATTGACGAATAACCGGGCACAATTGGACAGAAGGGCGCATCCTCGATACTTGGTGACCGATTCAATCGGAATGCGCGTTCGAATATACCAAAGGGACTGCAAGCGGGAGGATCTTGGCCTAGGAATAGAAATTAGTGAAAAGGGCCTGTGTGCCAGCTTATACCTGCGCTTGATTCCGGGAGAAATCGTCAAGCTAACGTACGAACTGGCATCCACTCTCATTGGTGGCGACGCGATCATAAGGCACAAGACAGCTTTCCTTTACGGATTTGAATTTCTAAACCTGCCCTTGCAGCAATCGCTCGAGATCGTGAGAGCTTGCGCTTCGCTCCAAAAATATGCCGGCTGTGAGCTGTCCAGAGAGGCCCAGAAGGTTTCCACCTTCTGGCGTTCCTCCTGACATCGAGCTCCCAAACCGATACCGATCGGTCCTATCCGTAAGCACTACTGAGATGTAGGGCCTTTAGTCCCACTCGTTCCCATTCTGTAACATTTCCTCAAAATAAGAGACATTGTCACTGACACTGATACGTCCATCTGTAATCATGCCGCTAAGAACCCACAAACCACTTGACCACAGGAGCTTTATGTCGCTTGCTTCTGATGATACGGCCTTTGCAATTGGATATGTGAGGAGGATGCGCGGTGGGGCTCAGGCACACCTTCTCCACTGCTCCGATGGTTGTTATTACGTCGTGAAATTCTCCAACAACCCACAGGATGTGCGAGTCCTGGCGAACGAAATGTTCGTATCAAGGCTTGGCCGAGCACTCGGACTTCCGGTGCCTATCGCAAAAGTGATAAACGTAAGCAGGTCCTTTATCTCTAGTACGAACGGGCTCACTATCCAGAAAGGGCATAGTTCCGTGCCCTGTCGGTCAGGGTTACAGTTTGGATCACAATACGTCGTCGAACCAATGCAAGGGAAGGTGTTCGATTTCCTTCCGCCAGGCATGTTTGATAGCGTCCGGAATATAGAGATGTTCGCCGGAATGCTAGTACTCGACAAGTGGACGTGTAACTGCGACGCTCGACAGGCAGTTTTTTGGCGCAAGCAACACCAGCAGAGATATACGGTTGCTTTTGTTGACCATGGATATTGTTTCAACTGCGGGGAGTGGAACTTTCCGGACAGCCCCTTACGCGGTGTATACCAACAGCACGAGGTTTATGACCGAGTGCACAGCATGGATTCATTTGAGCCTTGGCTCGCACGGATAGAGCATTTGGGCGCAGATTCGGTAGAGGAAATGGCTTCCTCGATTCCGATTGGGTGGTATCGGGGTGACCGAAAGTGCCTCAAGCTGCTGACGGGGCGCCTGGTTCGCCGAAAATCGGAGTTGCGTCGTCTGATCGAGGACATACCGTACTCCAGCTTACATCCATTTCGGAATTGGCAGACATCTCGGCACGAACTGGAGCTGCTAACTAAACTGCATCTTGGTAATTAGTGAAGTGGCGAAGTGACTACACAGTGGCCGAAATTAATAAGCAGCGTGCTGCCGTTTCAAAGGAGTGCAGGCAATTGCGAACGCAATTGCCTGCAAGCGTCCTTGTCATAAACCAAAACAAATTCCTTTTTAACAGCTTTTCAAGGAGTTGTGACCGTCGTCACTGCCGAGCGTTTCTAGAACGGGTCATTATCACGACCTGGAGGCTGTGATGAATTCTCTAAAAAGCACGAACGACAGTAACACCCTGAACCGACTCACGTCAGAGATCCTACTAAGCCACAAATACATGACTCGCCTGGCCGAGGAGAGTGGCATCTCGTGGTGCTACTACTATCTTCCGATATCGCCCAAACTGTCGTTATTGGGTGGGGGGACATTTGTCAGCACCGAAAACAACGCTATTGTCGATAATCTCGATCTCTTGAAGTATGCGACTTTAGAAGATTTCTACCGTGCTCTTCAAAAAAACCTTACCCTGCTGCTCCCTATGATGAGAGCACACCGAAAACGCCTCAGCTCCAGGATAGAAATCATCAAACAGCTGCTGCCCTTGGTAATTAGCCGCGTGCCACTGGTAGATCAACGAGGAAGGAGTTGCGAGGCGGCAGGAACGAAGTCACGCGTCGCATAAAAGAACCTAGGCCACATCAGACCGGGTCCTTCCCCTGAGTCACAAGCGCTCATCAGCCTTCAATGCCCAGGAGCTGCTTCATCTCCTCATAGAGGAAACCCTCTCCGGGACGGTAGGGCTGCACCCATTGGCCATTGATTACGAACTGAGGAATTGCGCGCTTGCCCGTGTTCTTGATGACCTCTTCGGCAGCGCCGGGCGTGGTCTCAATATTGATTTCCCTGTACGCGATGTCGTACTGCGCGAGGAACCGTTTGGCTTCGCGGCAGTCCGAGCACCATGGGGCGGTGTAAACGACGAGCTGCATAGGTTAGTAGATTCCTCCAAACCAGCTCCGGATGCTGGTTCCGGGGCCAGTGCCCTTTCGTTATCGAGCAGCGATTTCTTCCGCCGCACTCCCCAGCGATAGCCTCCCAAGCCGCCATCGGTGCGGGTCACGCGGTGGCACGGAATGAGGACTGCCACCGGATTTGCGGCGCAAGCGCGGGCCACAGCCCGGTGCGCTCGTGGGTGTCCGATCCCGGACGCGATCTGGGCGTAGCTGCGCGTCGCGCCCGCAGGAATCGCCCGCAGCGCCTCCCACACCCGGCGTTGAAATGCCGTGTAGTGTAGGTCCAAGGGGACCTGTGCGCTGGGCCGCCCGCTTATTCCTGCCATAACTTCTTGAACCCATTGCTTCAGGTCACTTCCACCCACTTCGATTTCGGCGGCAGGATATTCATGCTGGAGACCGCCGATCAACTCATGATCTGAGCTCCCAAAGCGTACCGCGCAAACTCCGCGGTCGGTCGCCGCCACCAGCAGCCGGCCCAGGGTGCACTCGGCGGTCGCGTAGCGAATGCGCATGCCTTGTCCACCGCGGCCATAGGTCGCAGGAGTCATTCCCAATGCTCCGTTGGCGCGCTCGTAGAGCCTGCTGCTCGAGCTGAACCCGGACTCGTACATCGCGGTGGTCACGTCTTCGCCCTTGCGTAATCCGGACTTCAAGCGCGCAAGCCGGCGCGATTCTGCGTACTGACGCGGCGTAATCCCCAGCCGGCGCTTGAACGTCCGCTGCAGATGAAACGGGCTGTACCCGGACACCCGCGCCAGGTCCGCCAGGCTGACTTTGCCGTCGAGGTGGCCATCCATGTACTGGCAAACTTTGTCTATTACGTCGGCCGCGCCTCCGGCCAGCGCTTGCTTGGGATGGCAGCGCCGGCACGGCCGGAATCCGGCGCGCTCAGCCGCTGCAGTTTCAGTGAAGAAGAGTACGTTCTCCGGCTTTGGCCGCCGCGACGGACATGACGGCCGGCAGTACACGTTGGTCGAGGTCACGGCAAAATAAAAACTGCCGTCGAAGCGGGCGTCGCGGGCGGTGACCGCCTGCCACAGCTCGGGACGTTTCTGCACTTCCTGCTTCTGCATTTCCGACGATGTAGCAACTGCGCTCATTACGCTATTCATAATACGCAAAGACTATGGCGAAAGGGAGAGGGCTGCTATCCGGAAGTTGCGCTCAAAGTGGGACCGGAATTCGCAATGTGCCCAACCAGGAGGCGAATTCCTAGGGGGGAGTTTGGGGTTGCCAGAATTGCACCATCGTCTGGCCGCGAGATTACATCTTGGTGCTCAGCGGGGAATTGCGGTGACGAGAGTTCCTCAGCGTCACTAAGTTTACGTGCCCGCGAAAATTGCCCTCGGCATCACTAAGTTTCCATGCCCGCGAAAATTGCCCTCAGCATCACTAAGTCTCCATGCCCGCGGAAATTGCCCTCAGCATCACTAAGTTTCCATGCCCACGAAAATTGCCCTCGGCATCACTAAGTTTCCATGCCCGCGAAAATTGCCCTCAGCATCACTAAATTTACATGCCCGCGAAAATTGCCCTCAGCATCACTAAGTTTCCATGCCCGCGAATCCAGCCGCGGAGCGGCGGAACAGAATTTAGCCCAGGGCGCAAGCCCTGGGTACGGCCCGAAAAGGAAAAGAGCCCCGGAGGGGCGACACCCCAAAACAAATCAGCCGCCATTGCTGGCGGCTGAATAATGTTAGGTGCTGACGAACTGCTAATTCGAATACAACAGCACGCCTTCGTTTTCCTTGGAGTCCACTGGCCGATAGAACAACTTGTCGTTCTCCAGGAAGACTTCGATAAACGCGGGCCGCGTCTGAATCGTGCCCTGGATGAGCGCCTCGGACAGCGGGTCCTCGATGTACTTCTGCAGGGCCCGGCGTAGCGGACGCGCGCCGTAACTGCGGTCTACCAGGGTCTTCTCCAGGATCCACTTCTTGGCCTCGTCGGTCACCGTGACCGTGATCGAACGTTGCGCAAGGTTCGCATTCAGCTGGCTGACCATAAGCTCCAGAATCTGGATCAGGTCCGCATCGGTCAGTGCCTGGAACAGGATCACTTCGTCCAGACGGTTGAGGAACTCGGGGTTGAAGGTGCGCTTCACCTCGTTCTTCACCAATTCCTCTACCTTGTTGGAGATGGCCTCTTCCTTATCATGCTGGAAGCCCAGACCGGTGCGCTTCTGCAAGTGCCGCGCGCCGATGTTCGAGGTCATGATGAGAATGGTGTTCTTGAAGTCCACCGTATTGCCTAGACCATCGGTGAGTTGTCCATCTTCAAAGACCTGCAACAGGATGTTGAACACATCCGGATGCGCCTTCTCGATTTCATCCAGCAGTACAACGGAATAAGGAGCGCGCTTCACCCGCTCGGTGAGCTGGCCACCCTCTTCGTATCCTACGTATCCCGGAGGCGAGCCGATCAGCTTGGAGACCGAATGCTTCTCCATGAACTCCGACATATCAAAGCGGATTAAAGATTTCTCGCTGCCGAACATGAACTGCGCCAGGGTTCGCGCGACTTCGGTTTTGCCGACGCCCGTCGGTCCCAGGAACAGGAACGAACCAATCGGACGGTTCGGGCTCTTCAGGCCGGCGCGCGAGCGGCGGATGGCGCGGGCCAGCGCGGTGATGGCTTTGTCCTGCGAGATCACCCGCTTGTGCAGCTCTTCCTCAATGCGCAGCAGCTTCTGCGTTTCTTCTTCTTTGATCGAGGTGATCGGAATACCCGTCCAGCGTGAAACCACGTCTTCAATATCTTCCCGATTTACAACTCCGGTCGAAGACTCATCCAGGTGATATTTCTCGCGCAGGCCGCGCAGGTTCTCGCGTTCTTTACGTTCTTCATCGGAATAGAAGCGTGCCTTCTCGAATTCATGATTGGCGATCGCGTTCTCCATCCGGTGAACGATAAATTTCACTCGCTTTTGCGCTTCCGTAATCTCTTCCGGCAGAGAAGTCTGCCGCAGTTTCACGCGAGCGCCGGCTTCGTCAATCAGGTCAATGGCCTTGTCCGGCAGGAAGCGATCCGGAATATAGCGGCTGGAGTGCGTCACCGCGAATCCAATGGCTTCGTCGGTATAGCTGACCGCATGAAACTTCTCGTAGCGGTCCTTTATGCCGTAAAGAATTTTGGTGGCGTCAGACTCGTTCGGCGGTGGTACCTTCACCGACTGGAAACGCCGCTCCAAAGAGCGGTCCTTCTCGATGGATTTGCGATACTCACCCGGGGTGGTCGCGCCAATGCACTGAATCTCACCCCGAGACAGCGCCGGCTTCAGAATATTTGCCGCGTCCAAAGAGCCCTCGGCAGATCCCGCTCCCACCAGCGTATGGAGCTCGTCAATGAAGATAATCGCGTTCTGCGATTCCATCAGCTCTTTCATGATGGTTTTGAGACGCTCTTCGAACTGTCCGCGGTATTTGGTGCCGGCAACGATCAGGGAAAGGTCGAGCGCCAGAATGCGCTTATCAGCAAGAAATGATGGCACTTCTCCATCCGCGATGCGCTGCGCCAAACCTTCAACAATCGCCGTCTTGCCTACACCAGGTTCGCCAATCAGCACCGGATTGTTCTTGGTGCGGCGGCACAGAATCTGAATCACGCGCTCCAGTTCGCCTTCGCGGCCTACTAGCGGGTCGAGCTGTGTATCCATCGCGGCCTGGGTCAGGTCGCGCGAAAATTCGCTCAGCAGCGAGGACTCACGTGAACGCTGCGGCTGCGCTTTTTCCTGGGTGGTGCGAGCAAGCTCCTCACGGATGGTTGACAGCCTCAGCCCGCGCTCGTGCAGGATTTCAGCGGCGAAACATTTTTCTTCCCGTAACAGTCCCAAAAGCAGGTGCTCGGTTCCAATGTGCTTGTGGGAGAGGCGCTCGGCCTCCTCGGCAGCGTAAGCCAGGACGCGCTTGCACTCATTGCTGAGCGGGAGGTCCACCGAGGTGGAAACCTTCTCCCGAATCGTGGTATGCCCTTCAATCTGCTTGCGGATGGACTCTACCGAGGCGTGCGAGCGTAGGAAACGATTCGTCAGGGCCTTGTCCTCGCGGAGCAAGCCCAGCAGAAGATGCTCTGTCTCAATGTAAGGGGAGCCGAACTGGCTGGCCTCGTACCGCGCAAAGAAGATTACTCGTCGCGCTTTTTCCGTGTACCGTTCAAACATGTTCTGCCCTCTCCCAAGCTATCCCGCTTCCCATTTCAGGAAACCGGAACCTCAGGAACCTTCCCTGTAGAGTAAAGCAATCCAACTGCCAACCGGCAAAGCTCAAATTGCTGTAGTTAACAACCCATTCGCGTGTCGCGGGATAGTGCCCTTCAGTTAGACAGCAACCGCCTGCACCAGACCTCGACTTAATACCCTGATTTGTCCTTCCTCTAACTTCATTCTAATGCCTGACGCAAGTAATTCGGTCAAACCGGCAGCGATTGCGGAGCAAGCTCTTCCATTCGACCACGTTCCAATCGCAACACCCGGTGGCAACGCCGTGCAAACGCAAGATTATGAGAGACGATTAGAGAGGTAAGTTGAAAGTCGGCGTGCAACCTGGCGATCAACTCAAACACCGACTCGGCGGTGCGATTATCCAGATCGCCGGTAGGCTCATCGGCCAGCAGTAATTTCGGCTGCGTTACCAAAGCGCGGGCCAAAGCCACTCGTTGCTGCTCACCCCCTGATAGCTCCCCAGAACGGTGATGCCCTCGCTCGCTAAGCCCTACTTCATGCAGCCACTTGGAAGCTTCGCTCTCTGCCTCACCCGGCTTACATCCCCGTAAAATCAGGGGCATGGCCACGTTCTCCAAGGCGGTGAATTCGGGCAGTAAATAATGGAACTGCCAGACAAAGCCGATCTCGCGATTGCGAAACTCCGCGGCTCCATCATCTGAAAGCGAACGCAGCTTCAAGTTGGCGAAGTATACGTCACCCTCAGAAGCCCTATCAAGAGCGCCGACGATGTGCAGTAAGGTACTCTTTCCGGCACCCGACTCGCCCACAATGGCAAGCATCTCGCCCTTCTTCACCTGAAAGGACAAATTTTCAAAGAGCACCAGGTCAGCGGTTCCAGACCGGAAGACCTTCTTCAGGCCTTCGACCCGGAGCAGATCTCTCTCTTCAATTGGATGCAAACACACTCTCCAGCGTCACAAATTCCGCCGCTCTGAAGCAGGCAACCCTCTTTTTCGCCGTACCATTAGGTTGCCTGTCTCATTAAAGCATGCCGGAGCACGTACCCGTTGCCTCCCACTTCCCACATCTGTTGTATGCCAAAAACTGTAGGACAACTCGATCCCCGAACCAAGTAACTCCGGTCACAAAATGGGTCAGGGGAAGCGAGATAACCAACACCCTCACTCGTAGCGGAGAGCCTCTGCCGGCAAGACTCGGGACGCCGACCAGGAGGGATAGACGGTAGCTACAAACGACACACCCAGGGCGACCAGGCTCACCAGAACGCCGTCCTCTACCCGTGGGGAGAACGGAACATAATCAATGGAGTACACCTCAGGTGACAGCGATACCAGGTGATAGTGCCCACCGACCCAGGAAAGAATGTAGCCGAGGAACAAACCCAGAACTGTCCCCACCACCCCGATCAGCACTCCCTGGCTAATGAACAGTCGCCTCACCTGCGCCTTGCGAGCACCCATGGACATGAGCACCGCAATATCGCGGGTCTTCTCCATGACCATCATGGTGAGCGAGATCAGAATGTTCAGGGCGGCCACGAAAACGATCAGCCCAATAGTGATGAAAGTAACCACTCTTTCCAAGCGGAGCGCTCGGAAAAGCGCCCGGTTTTGTTCTATCCAACTAGTGGACATGAACCCCTTGCCGGCCGCCTGCTCCAATTGTTGTGCAATGGTCGAGGCGCTGTAAATGTTGTCAACCTTGAACTCGAGCACGGAGACGATGTCGCCCAGCCCGAAGAGGCTCTGTGCATCCGCAAGGCGAATAAAAGCCCACGAAGTGTCGTACTCATAGAAGCCCGATTGAAAAATCCCTGCAACCCGAAACCTTACAAACTTCGGCGCGATCCCGTAAGGGGTCAGCTCTCCCTGCGGGCTGGTGACCGTCACAACTGAGCCCACAGTGGCGCCCACGGAATCGGCCATGTCCTTGCCCAGAACAATCGGTGGCATCGCCCGCACCCGCTCGCGGGTGGCTTGCAAAGAACCAGGTTTGGATGAAGACACGGCAGAACCGCCATGTTCCGGCTCTGTTTCGTCATCGGGGGTGCTTTCGAGGGCCTCGGCGGAGCCCACCTTGATATTAGAAAGAAGATCGCTGACCTTACGTTCCTCGACCGGCACAATTCCTTTGAGCAGCGCCCCCTGCGCGCGAGCGCCACGCGAGACTAATACCTGCTCGTAAATCGCCGGGGCGGCGGCCACGACGTGTGGCTGTTTGGATAGTTTCTCCATCAGGGCTCGCCAGTCGCGAATACCCTCGTTTGCCACCCGCATCAGGTTGATGTGCGAGGTCGCCCCCAGTAGCCGCTCCTGCAGGTCCTTGCGAAAGCCATTGGTTATGGCGAGGGCGACAATGAGCGAGGCCACTCCGGCGGCAACACCCGCAATGGAGATCCCCGTTATGACGCCGATAACCGCTTGACGGCGCTTCGCGCGCAAGTAGCGTGTGGCTACGAAAAGCTCAAAACGCATAATTGTGTCTAAGTTGGATTATAGCGACTTGGAAAAAAGGAGAGGTTAAGCTCACTCCCGGTGTGGCACCTGAGGCGTCACTCCGAACCGCTTGATCCATCCTGGCTCCCGCACCAACTCCTCCTCGAGCCGTCGAACGCGTGCTGCCATGATTCCGGAACGTCCCAGGTAGCCAACCAGCTTGCGAGCATCCTCGCGGCTCACCACCGGTAACCTGCCAATATCATTGCTCAACATCTTGGCGGCGGCGTCATGAAGCAATTCGTCCGGATAGGTCACCACTACTCTGGTGGTGCCGGCCTCGAGAACCGCCATCCTGCCTTCAGGGTCCTTCTCCAAAGCTCGCAGCACGTCCCCTCGCGTAATGATTCCCACCAGCCGTCCTTCTTTATCCAGGATCGGCAAGGCCTGATGGCGTACAGCCACCGGATCGCGCCGCGCAATACGTTCAGCCAGTTCGGAAATCGTCATCTCGGAGGGGATGCCAACGGGCTCACCGTCCATCGTCTCTGCCACCGCGACCTGCTGAAGAATATCTGCTTCGTAGTCCTGATGAATACGTAAGCCGCGGCGCGCCAGCTTTTCCGTCATGATTGAAGTACGGGTGAACAGCATTGCAATCCCATCGGCAACGACGCACACCAACATCAACGGGAGGACCGCGTTGTAGTCGCGGGTAATTTCAAATGCAAAAATAATGAAGGTGAACGCCGCCCTTGAAGCAGCCCCGAACACCGCTCCCATGGCCACCAGGGCAAAGGCGCCGGGAGCAAGATGAGCGCCGGGAAACGTAATGTCCGCCAGCATGGCAAACGCGCCACCCATGGCCGCGCTGCTCATGAACATGGGCGCGAGCAATCCCCCCGAAGTTCCCGAGCCCAATGAAACGATCAGGGCGATGCCCTTGAAGATCATCACCAGAATCAAAACCTTCAACGCAAGGTGATTGTTCAGAATGTCGCTGATGGTGTCGTACCCGACGCCTAAAACTCGCGGCACAAAATAGCCGATGATGCCCAGTCCCAGTGCTCCGATTGCCGGCCACCACATTTCGTCCACCGGCAGTTTCTCGAACATATCTTCCACCCAGTAGAGCGACTTGCTGAAAGCGACCGCCGCTACTCCGCAAAGAATGCCGAGCACCAGATAAAACGGCAGTGCCGTTGGGACCCCAAAGTCAACCGCGCCGACCGCGAACATTGGTCCGTTGCCGAGCACCTGTAGGTGCACCGCCGTCGCCAGTGTGCTGGCGATCACGAGTGGAATGAATGATCGCGATTTGAATTCGAACAGCAGCAATTCAATCGCCAGGATCACGCCCGCAATAGGTGTATTGAATGTGGCCGACATGCCCGCTGCTGCGCCACATGCCAGCAGCACCTTACGCTCGGCAGCAGTGGTGTGCATCACCTGCCCAACCAGGGAGCCCAGCGCGCCCCCGGTCTGAATAATCGGACCTTCCGCGCCGAACGGGCCACCGGTGCCGATTGCAATTGCTGCCGAAAGCGGTTTCAGAATGGCGACTCGCGGCTCGATCTTGCTGCGGTTCACCAGGACCGCTTCCATAGCTTCCGGAATCCCGTGTCCTTTGATCTTGGAGCTTCCGTACTTGGCCATAATCCCGACGATGATGCCGCCGATCACCGGCGTGATAATGACCCATGGCCCAAGGGTGTTCAGGCGGGCGCTGCTGAAGTCCCAGGCGATGCGGTGAAAAAAGAAAAGATTGGTGAAGAAGCCGATGAGCTTGTACAAGACAAAAGCCACGACTCCCGCCAGCAGTCCAATGCCTGCCGCTAATAGCGATACCGTCAGCATTCGAAACTGCGCCGGTTGTCCGCCCAGCCTGCTCAGTTCCTGGGCGGCGCCCGCATTCCCCGAATTGCCGCCGACATGTATTTCCTGTCCGTTTGTCCCGGTGTTCAACACCTATTTCCTTTTCTTCTTTGATTGCTTGGCCGATTCGCTGCGGGCGCCATCCATCACCCGCTTCAATGCGCCCAGCAGATCGGGGCCGGCGGTGCGCAACTCTTCGCGATGATGCAGCGACAATTCCTTCAGGATCTTTTCGCCTTTCGGAGTGAGGGAGAGCAAAACCTCGCGACGGTCAACTCCACCGCGGTTTCGCTTGACCAACCCATGTGCTGCCAGCCGGTTCACCAGCTCGACAGTGCTGTGGTGCTGGATCTGCAAGCGGTCAGCCAGTTCGCCGATCCGTGGCCGGGCGTTTGCAGGAAGGCCTTTCAATGCCAGCATGAGCTGGTGCTGACGCGGTTCCAAGCCAGCGCCTCGCGAGACCTGCTCGCTGAAATGCATGAACCGGCGGATCTGATACCGGAGCTCCGCAAGCGCTTCGTAATCCGCCGGTGTAATTTCGAGTTTTTTGGCCATAGTGCGATATGTCGTATATGGTATCGTATCACGATATAATTTAAGAAAGTTGAATTTTTATTGAAAGATTGTGCGGGGGGGGAACCAAGAGCAGGATGCCGCCTCCCTGCCCCCGGCGCAACGCTGGCACCATTCCATCATTCCATTTAGAATCCTCTGTCCCGCGGCAATTCCGGACAGATGACGGAGGCGACCTCTTGATTGCGCGTTATACCCGGCCCGAAATGGGTCGGATCTGGAGCGAAGATAATCGGTTCCGTACCTGGCTTACCGTGGAGGTAGCAGCCACGGAAACCCTGGCCGATGCCGGTCTTGTCCCCAAAGACGCCGCCCGCGCCATTCGTGAGCGTGCCGATTTCAATCTCGACCGTATCCACGCCATTGAGGCCGAGGTCCGCCACGATGTGATTGCTTTCACCACCGCGGTCGCGGAGATCGTTGGGCCCGAAGCTCGCTGGTTCCACTACGGTCTGACCTCAAACGACGTCGTGGACACCGCTCAGGCGTTGCTCATCGGCCAAGCCTCAAGAATCATCGCCCAGGATTTGGCCGCGCTCGCCGCGGTGCTCAAGCGCCGCGCTTTTGAGTTCAAAGACACGCCTATGGTCGGACGCACCCATGGGGTCCACGCCGAACCGATCACCTTTGGCCTCAAGCTCGCGAACTGGTATTCCGAGGTGACGCGTGACATTGCTCGCTTTGAGCGCGCAGCAGAAGAGATGCGCGTCGGCAAGTTCTCTGGCGCAGTCGGCACCTTCGCCCATCTCAGCCCGGAGCTAGAGGAAAAAATTTGTGAGCGGCTTGGATTGCAGGCTGCCGCGATTTCGTCCCAGGTCATTCAGCGTGACCGCCACGCCAACTACATGGCCACCCTGGCGGTGATCGCCTCCACGCTCGATAAAATCGCGACCGAAGTGCGCCATCTGCAGCGCACTGAAGTCCGGGAGGCGGAGGAATTTTTCAGCCCCAAGCAAAAGGGCTCTTCCGCGATGCCGCACAAACGTAATCCTGTGACTTGCGAACAAATCAGCGGGCTGGCGCGCGTGGTTCGCTCCAATGCTCAGGCGGCCTTTGAGAATGTTCCACTCTGGCACGAGCGCGACATCTCGCACTCCTCGGTGGAGCGCATCATCATTCCCGATTCCACCATCCTGACCGATTACCTGCTGGCCAAGACCACCCATCTGATTGACACGTTGCTTGTCTATCCCGAACGCATGCTCGCCAACCTGGAGAGTTCCGGAGGACTGGTGTTCAGCGGGCAATTGTTATTGGACTTGGTGGAGCACGGCGTTTCACGTGAGGACGCGTACCTCATGGTGCAGCGTCATGCTATGCAAGCCTGGCAAGAGGGTCTCAACTTTCGCGAACTGGTGATGAAAGATAAGAGCATCACCAGCCGCGTGCCACGCAATCAGATCGAGCGCGCTTTCGACCTCAAGCGCCAGCTCCGCAATGTTGACAAGATTTTCGCGCGCGTATTTCCGGAAGCCGCAACCTCGAAGAAAACTGCAAAAACCAAGCGCCGCGCCTGAGACTCCTCAGCAAACTCCCAATTCCGCAGCCTGGCTCATGGCCAACACCACGGTTTGTGCCATGCGCTGGATCACCGCCACATCGCCTTCATCGAAGGCAAATGGCTGGGTGGCAAATACTTCGACGATGCCAATGGTCTCGCGCTCGTACTGAATGGGGGCCGCGATAATTGAGCGAATTCCCAGGCGGCGGCAGCTCGCCGCGTCCACCCGGGGATCGCTGTCGGTATCGTCGCAACGCAAGCTGCGCCCCGTCCGCACGCACTCTCCCGAAAAACCTGAGTTCACATCCAGCAACGATCCCAATGCCGGCGCGGTCGCTCCTGCGTTGGCCCGGCAGATCATGCGGTTCTTATAGGAGAGCGCAACCGCCGCACCGGTACCACGCGTCAGCGCGCGGGCGCGTTCCACAATCAGGCGCAGCGCCGCGTTCAGGTCCGACCCGAGCGACGCGAATTCGTACTGTACCGTCGCGGAGGCAGGCGACTGCTCGCGATTGCCGGCCCCAAAATCGGGTTCAAGGGTGAGTGCCATAGGCTCGTCCCGCAAATCTTTAGCGTCGGACGGCATTGCCCCGGGTGCTTCCATCGAGAATTTCGGCGCCTTACGGCTCGGTCGGGCAGCATTCGCGGTGAGCCATTGCTTGAGCCGTTCCTGCGCATCTTTTGGCAGTTCAGAGAAGCGCACGCCGGCACGTCCAAAGGCGTCCGCCCACGCGATATAGCCCGTGGTTTCCAGATTGGTAATGGGCTCAGGCAGGTTCAGGTTCAAACCAACCCGGCGCTTTGATTTAACCGGTGCCGAGGTTTGCATGGACATTCCCTGTTCGCTCAAGTCCAGGATCATGCCGCCTGTCACGCCATCGAAGCTGGCGAATGCTGGGGCGTGCACCCGTTGCCGCACCCAGCGCCTGCGTTCTGGCATCTGCTCCGCGCCTGCCACAAGTCTCCTTACCCGTTCCCAGGGATTCAAATTCATAAGTCGGCCAGCACTAAGGCAGAATCCTCCGCGGCATCTGAGGATTGCGTATCGTTCATCCGCAAACGTTCACTTTCGCTGCGCACAATCGCTACCGCAGTGCAGAATTTTTGTTTTTCGGAGTCTCGCTTCTGGCGTACCGGACGGCAGTGGCACACGAACCGCACACCCGGGGAGCGCAGTGTCGCCGGAAATAAGAACACCAGCTCCAGCCGCGACTGCCATGGAATATCTGTTTCGGTGGCGAAACACAGCCCATCCGGCGAGGCGTTCTCCACCGTCGCGGTGGTCTCGCGCGGGCCATGGTCCCAGTACTTCACTGTGGCCGGCTCATCCACTGCGAACCGCTCCATGCGGCGACGCTCGTGCTGCGCGCGTGCAGTTGAGGCCGCATTCTCTTTGGGTTGGAGCATGCGCTTCTCCTTTGCCTGGGCCCTGGCACAATTCTGCTTCTCCCGTGATTTTGAGAGGAAAAAATAACGCCGGGAAGTGCTTTAGCGGGTTCCCCGGAATCTGGGGAGACAAGTCAGCAAGCTTAAATTCAGCTCGCCTTTTTTGTGGAACTGCTGAAATCAACCGCGGTGGTGTTGCCACCGCACACCAGAATCCCAACTTTTTCGCCGCGCTCTGGCGGATATTTGCCGGAGAGGACGGCTGCGAAAGCCGCGGCGCCTCCGGGCTCGGCGACTACTCGCAGCACATTCCATAGTGCCGCCTGAGCTGCCTGGATCGCCTCGTCAGGCACCAACAGAACATGGTTCACACATCTCTGCGCCAGGGGAAACATCAACTCGCCCACGCGCTTGGGAGCCAGCGAATCGGCGGCGATCCCTCCGGCTGGAGAGTCCACCGGATGGCCTGCTTCCAACGCCCGAGCCAGCGTCGGCGACAGTTCCGGCTCGACGCCTACAACCTTTACCGCGCCTCCATACCAGGCGGCAATTCCCCCGATCAGCCCGCCGCCACCCACCGCTACCAGCAGCGAATCCAATTCCGGATACTGTTCCTCGAACTCCAATCCCACGCTGCCCTGTCCCAGCAGCGTCTCCACCTGATCGTAGGCGTGCACCTCGAGCGCGCCCGACTTCTTCGCCCACTCCTGGCTCGCGGCCAGGGCATCAGCATAGCGCTCGCCGGTGATCACCAACTCCGCTCCATACCCGCGAATCCGTTCCATCTTCGACGGCGAACAAACCGTTGGCACAAAGATGCGCGCCGGCTTTCCCAGCTGCCTTGCCACATACGCCACCGCCGCGCCGTGATTGCCACCCGATGCTGCCACCACGCCTGCCGCGGGAACGTCGCGCATCAGTATGTTGGCAAAGGCGCCGCGCGGCTTAAACGAGCCCGAATGCTGCAGCAACTCCAGCTTCAAAATCAGCTTGACGCCGGCAATACCAAATTCCGCGCCATCCACCTCAACGATCGGTGTCCGCCGGACGTACGGCCGGATCAACTGATACGTGCTGGCGATCGTCTTCCGATTGACCGCGATCTCGGCTGTGGTTCCGGTTTGCATGCTGAGAATCAGCTCGCCTGGCTGGCTGGGCTGGGAACCGCAACGGTTACCCCCGGCAAAAAGACAGAGAAGCAGGTGCCGCTATGTCCCTCGCGGGTGCTGCTGCGCATCCTGATGTCGCCTCCGTGCTTGCCTACAATGCCGCGCGTGATCCAAAGTCCGATGCCCGTTCCCTTCTCTCCTTTAGTAGTAAAGAAAGGCTGAAAGAGCTTCGCCCGGTTTTCCGCCGGCACGCCCACACCGTCATCGGCCACGGATACCCGAATTCCCCGCTTCTCAGGATTCCGCCAGTCGCAGCCTTGCGCTACCCGCACCGTCACCACTCCGCCCTGGCGGACCGCCTCCAGCGCATTTCTCACCAGATTTGAGAACACCTGCCGCAACTCGCCGGGAAAGCCTTGGATCTCGCCGCGAAAGTCATAGTGCCTCACAACCCGGATGTCGTCGAAGCGGATATTCCGTTCGTAAAGCGCCAGCACGCTGTCCAGCACTTCAGACACATTCACCCCGACAGCGCTAGGCGCCTCGCGGTAAAAGGTGAGTGTGTTCTTGGTGATCTGGCCAATACGCCTGAGCTCTTCGCGCGCCGTGCTTAACAGTTCCTTGGCGCGAGGTGTGGTGTTCGCATCCCGCAGCAGCAGGTGAAGGATGCCACCAATCGCTTCCAGCGGATTATTGATTTCGTGGGCGATGGTCGCCGCCAGCCGCCCCACGCTGGCCAGCTTCTCGCTCCCTTGTAATGCCTCTTCCGCCCGCCTGCGCTCGGTGATATCGCGCTGCGTACCCCAGGCGCGGAGCAGTTTCCCGTTCTCCACCACGCCCACCAGGTTGTTCAGAAAGTAGTGAGTGTTGCCGTCCCGGTCCCGCTCAAACGACTCCGCCTCGCTCAGCCGATATCCGGAGCGAATGAACGCCCGCAGATACTCCACATTGCGCGGATCGGAGCGCACCAGGAAGTCGCCCACTCGGGCGCCCCGCAGTTCGGCAGCGCTGTTGAACCCATACATACGCGCCAGCGCCTCATTACATTCAGAGAGGTAGGCGTAGCGGTAAAACCTTTCTATCTGTTCGTCTTCGGATATATCTGTCGGCAGCGGCTGCTCGCCTTCAAAGCACCAGATGCCCTCGGAACTGTTTTGGATGAACGCGCCGTAGCGCTCTTCACTGCGGCCCAGCCGGGTTTCTGCCCGCGACCTTCTTCGCGCGATGCTGGCAATCACTATTGAAGCCCCCAAAAACCACGCCAGCCCGATCAAATCTGCTCTACGGAACGACCACCCTAGTCGCGGCGGAAAAACATAGACATCCAGGCTGACCGCCGACAGCACCGTCGCCAGCAACGCCGGGCCGGCGCCTCCGAACCAGGCCGCCCCCGCCACCGCCAGCAGGAAAGCCGGCGTCTCCGCCGAAGGCCGCAGCGGCGCCAGCAGCATGGTGACGCCCAGGGCAGCGCCACTCAGCGCCACTGCCGCGCCATAACGCACGTACCACAGTAGCTGTTCAGGGATGGCAAGCAGGGGAGTTCTGGATGGGGTAGCCATTCTTTGGTTCTGCCGCCTACCTATATTGTGCCCTCAGCCTGAGGAAACGCAACTGGGTTTGCTTTTGTTTACTTTTGAATTGTCATTTTGAGCGCAGCGAAGGACCTGCTTTTGGTCGGTCGCGGGAGGGCGTTTCCTAACGAGTAAACTTTGATGCGCTGCGCGCCCACTCCTCCCCCCGGCCGCTCTTTGGAATCAGAGATTTAGCGAGAAATTCCGGCCAGATCTTTGGGTTTTCGGGAGTTATAGGCAAGATCTAGAAAACGTGGAGGTTGCGCCTCAGAATTTGGATATCAAAGAGCAACGGCGGGGGCCGTTCCGAAAACGGAATTGGTACGAGCAGTGTGACGAAGTGCACGGGATATTTGTAAAGGAAAAAGGCTGTGAGTAGGATGGGACGGCGCAAACAGGCGATTCGCAATTACCGGATGCCCCAGTCATCCTGAGCGAGTGGCGACGAAACAAAAGCGCCACGAGCGTGAGCACCTTGCATTTGCGGGCCCTTCCCACAGCGGCTGAAGCCGGTGATCTTTTGCCGCAATTGGCGCGGCTGAAGCCGCGCCCTTCCACGGTAGTGCGAGGGTTTTCGTGGGTCGCGCTGGAAGGCGCGCCCATTCAAAACCACACCGCATCCGACCTGTGATCGCGTAAACCGGAAGTGAGCGAGGCGAGCTCACAATAGTGCGAGGGTTTCCGTGGGTCGCGCTGGAAGGCGCGCCCATTCAAACCACACCGCATCCGACCTGTGATCGCGTAAACCGGAAGTGAGCGAGGCGAGCCCATCGGTAGCGCGAGGGTTTCCGTGGGTCGCGCTGGAAGGCGCGCCCATTCAAAACCACACCGCATCCGACCTGTGATCGCGAAACCGGAAGTGAGCGAGGCGAGCCCATCGGGCAATTGAAAGCTGCTCACAGCCGATTGATCAACGTCGCAACGTAGCCTGCGCCGAAGCCGTTGTCGATGTTGACGACGCTGACGTTGGACGCGCAGGAGTTCATCATGCCGAGCAGCGCGGCCAGTCCTCGAAATGAAGCACCGTAGCCAACGCTGGTGGGGACGGCGATCACGGGCACGCCCACCAGGCCGCCGACCACGCTGGGCAGCGCGCCCTCCATGCCGGCGCAGACGATCAGCACACGCGCGCTGGTGAGTGTGCGGCGATGGGCCAGCAGGCGGTGAATACCGGCGACGCCGACATCGTAGAGATGCTCGACGTCGTTGCCCATGATCTCGGCGGTGGTGACCGCCTCTTCGGCGACAGGAATGTCGCTGGTGCCGGCGGAGATGACGGCGATGGTGCCCTTGCCGTACTTTTTTTTGTCGCGGCGCAGGATGGCGGCGCGGGCCAGCGGGCGGTACTCGGCGGCGCGTGTCTTCTTCTTGATGGCGGCGAATTGTTGCTCGTCGATGCGGGTGGCGAGCACGTTGGTTTTTTGGCGGGCCAGCCGGGAGAAAATTTCAGCGACTTGGCGCGAAGTTTTGCCTTCGCCCAGGATGACTTCAGGCATACCGACGCGCAGCAGGCGATGGTGGTCCACCTTGGCGAAGTCGAGGTCTTCGAAGGGAAGATGCCGGAGGCGCTGGACGGCGTCGTCGGGAGAGAGGCGGCCGCGGCGCACCTGATCGAAAAGTTTGAGGAGGGCAGCGGAGGTCATGCGATGGTTAGGGTAACAGAGGGGATAGTTGCAAGTTTCCCCGAAGGATGAGGTAGCCCCGGGAGTACGACATAAAGAATAGTTGGTTGGTGCGCCCCTAAGGGGCTAGATCGCTGCCTTTTTCTTTCTTGAGCCGTGAATCTTTCGCACCACGGCAAAGTATGTTTCCGGCGCGCTGCCCAGGCGGTCAAGCTTGCGCATGAAGAGTGACCGCAGAAAACGCTTGCTGATGCGGCCCGCGAGGTAGGCGTCGTAAAGCTCGGTGCCCATCATGTAGCCGAGCCGGCGGGTGACGTACTCGAATTTTGCTCCGGTGGCGCGCACGCCTTCCTGCACCAGAGCCGGAAGGTCCAGGTAGCGGCGGGGCGCGGTCTCGTAGTCTTTATGCATCACCAGAAAATCAATGGTGCGCATGTATTCGGCGTAGCTGTAGATGGTCTTCTCTTCAATCTCGGCGGGCGACTGTGTGTACAGCGCGTACAGGTCGGACTCGCGCACCGGCGGCCGCGCCGGATACAGAATGCGCGAACCAAAGTATCCCAGCGCCTGCTCAAGCACGCGAGTGTAAAAACGATCTTTGGGATCTACTCTGTGGGAATCTGCTTTGGATTCCACAAAACGATGGCCGTTGCCGTTCGAGTTGATGTCATTGTTGCCGTTCCAGCGTCGCACCGAGCCGCGGCAGGCGTGATGCAGAAAGCGGGTGGCCTCCTCAGCGACATGCATCATCTGGAACTCGCGCACGTAAAGCGAGTTCACGCCCGGCAGATAAACCGTGCCGTATTCTTCCAGGCGAGCGCGGATGGACCTGCGGTCAGGCTCGCCAGCGATCTTGCGCTGCAAAATACGCGAGAGCCGTTCATCTTCGCGGCAGCAGACTTCCGGCAGCAGGTCAACCAGGAACTTGGGCTGGCGACCGTTGTGCGAGGAGCAGCTGTTCATATTAAGGAAGTGCGCCAGACTGTCAATCAGGTTATAAACCGTGGGAGCAAAGTCGGGCGCGGCGGCGGACTCGCGCGTCCAGCGATCGAGGCAGAGGCGGTAGCTCTCGTATTTTTCCAGCGGGGTGGAGTTGAAGACGCACACCGCATCTTCGTTCACTCGGACCGCCTCGACACGCTCACGACGCTCGCCCGCGGCCTTCCAATAGAGCGGATCAATGTTCTGCAGCACGGTGAGCACGCGGTCTTTGGGCAGGCGTTGGGTGAGCAGTTCGGGAATGTGATTGGGGGCCAGATGCGATTCGCCGAACAGAACCAGGACCTGCGCGCCGGCGTAGCGCGAGCGCAGCTCGGCAATTTTTTCTACGGCGTGGCGATCTCGCGCTGCAATCTTGCGGAGATCGAGCCGCGGCAGGCAGTCCAGCCCGTAAACCGGAACATTTGCCGAACGCGCGCTCTGCAGCAGCTCGTAAAAGGGTTCCCACAGGTAGCCCCACTCGTAATCGAAGTGCAGGCGCTCGCGCAATTCGTCTTCATCAATTTCGCCGGCCGCCCACTCATCCAGAATGTGCTGGTCGCGCGCGAAGACGGTCTCCACTCCCAATATCAGCGGCCGCTTGCCGCCGGCGAGCTCCTCAACCAGGCGAGCAGCGTAATTCTGCGAAGCCGGAAGCGCATGGTAGTCGCCTAGCAGCAGCACGTCGGCGCTGCGAAATAGCGCCTGCAACTGCTCACGTGAGAGGACCGATTGATACGTTCTGAATGCTTCGTTGAAATCGCGAAGATACTTGCGGCGGCTATTGGGATCGGAGGCGCGGATTTCGCGCTCCACCTGCACCAAAGCTTGCAGTTGCGCGGCACTGCGACGCGATCGCAGGGTTGAAGTAGTAGCCATGCTTTCTTTTTAGGAGTGCTGTCCTTCGCAGCTGGCAGGGGACCGAAGCTGCGCGTCTTGACTTGCGGGACTCACACTCCCTATGCTGAGGTCTCCAGGGGGACCTCGGAAGACCTTCCTCCTGTTGGATGCCTCTTGCCCAACTCCGTGGCAGCCCAGAACCTTACGATTGCCACCACCGGCGCCAGCGGCTCCTTATTCTTAAGGCAACTGCTGCTGGCGGCCGAGCGCGACCCGCGAGTCAAAACCGTAAACTTTATTGCTTCCGATAACGCCCTGCGGGTCATGGCCGAGGAGATCGGAATTCGCGGCCGTAACCAGCTTGTAAATCAGCTACTTGGAAAAGCTTCCCGCAAAATTCAGCAGCACGCCAACGCCGATATCGGGGCCAACGTGGCTAGCGGTTCCTACCCCGCTGATGCCATGATCGTGCTCCCTTGTAGCGTGGGAACCCTCGCCAGAATCGCCAACGGTCTTGCCATCCACCTTATTGAGCGCGCGGCTGACGTCTGCCTGAAGGAGAAGCGCCCGCTGGTGCTCTGCGTACGCGAAACCCCGCTCAACAAGATCCACATCCGCAACATGTACCGGGCCGCGGACGCCGGAGCGACTATCTATCCGCTCATCCCTACTTTTTACAATCGGCCCAACGACTTCGAAGCTGTAGCGCGGCAGTTCGTCTGCCGTGTGCTGGCCCACATCGGCCTGCCTCAACCCGATGCGTACCAATGGAAAGGCTGAGCGAGACCTAAGTGTAGGTAGCGCGGAAGGACATTGGCAGATGTCAGGGGGACATGTACGCCGGGATAGCGTAGGGGCAGGCTGCCCGGGCGAGCTTCGTTCGCCAGCACAGCCGAGGGCGCCTGTGCCCGCGCTGGCTTCTGCTCCTGCTGCTCTGATCAGCGAAAATGAGAGCTCCTCATACTTCCAGACGTGTTAACACTCATTGTAGCCAGCAAACCTTTCCCTAAGGGTGCGAATCGAAAACTCAGTCCCTAGAATTTTGGCCATCCCCCACTTCGTCCAAATTGGAGGATAACCATGAAACTGTATAGACACTTTTCCGCTTCGATCATTGCACTGGGCTTTGCATTCTGCCTCTCGACGCTCAGTTTTGGTCAAGTCGGCGCAATGGCGATTTTCGATCAGTGGCTAGATAAGCATTCAGACGTCAAAGCTGATCTGACCAAAGACCCAAATAAGATCAACGATCCCGAATATCTGAAAAACCATCCCAACCTGAAAGCCTACCTGGATGCGCACCCTCAGACCAGGGACCAACTCCGCGCCAACCCCAGCGCTTTCATGCAGGCTGAAAAGGCGTATGAGAAGAATGAAGACTCAGCCGCTTCTTCACCCGCACCGAAGGATGACATCACCAAGAGCGAACTGCGCAATTGGAACGCGTACCTGGATAAGCATGAAGATGTGCGGAATGATTTAACCAAGGATCCCAACCTGATCAACGATCCAGCGTATCTACAGAAGCGCCCCCATCTGAGAGCTTTTCTGGAAGACCATCCCAACACGCGGCGCGAACTCAAAGAAAATCCCAAGCTGTTTATGAGTCGCGAGAACGCTTACGACAAGGCAGAAGACAAGAAGGGCAACGACAAAAAGTAACGTAGCCTGATTGGCTTTGTGCTAAATGAAAAGAGGCCGGACTTCGGCCTCTTTTTTTTTTTGCCTGCCAAATCCCTCATTCACGGAAGTGATACCCAGCCGAAGATCACTTGCATTCTGCAAGTGATATCTGATAACGTGTCGCACTTGGCAGGAAGTCCCAGTTTGAAACGTCGGTCCGGTTGTCCGGTAAGTATCTCGCTGGAGAGTTTTGGAGATCGCTGGTCGCTGCTGATCATCCGTGACCTCATGGTTCGGGGCTTTCGCACGTTCAAAGAGTTTCAGGAAGGCGGCGAAGGCATTGCCACGAACATCCTGGCTGACCGCCTTCATAAACTCGAAGCGGCAAAGATCATTACCGCGGAAGCCGAGCAGGCGGACGGGCGACGAATCAATTACCGGCTGACGGAGAAAGGCATTGACCTGGCCCCGGTCATTTTGGAGCTGCTCATTTGGGGCGCACGGCACGAGCAGACCGGAGCTTCATGTGCTCTGATCGCGAAAATGGCGAACAATCGCGAAGAAGTGCTGGCCGAAGTTCGCCGACGATGGCGAGAACGGGACCCTACGCCGCTGCTACCTAAGCTCGCGGGAGGCAGCATTACACATAATCTCGGACGTAAGCGACAGAATGCGTGACCGTCCCCATTTGCTTGCGTCTATAACGGGTTGTTATATTCCCAAGTTCTAAGGGCCAGTTGGGTTTTTTGAATATTTCTACGGAGGAAACGCAATGAAGAAAGTTTCACTGCTCTTAGGCACGTTACTATTTCTGGGCAGCATCGCATTCGGCCAGGCACTCACGCAAGCGGATCGCGAAAAGGCTGAGAAGTACCTGGAGAAAACTCGCGATGGCGTGGTTGACGCCACTGAGGGACTTTCAGAAGCTCAACTGAAATTTAAACCGGCGCCCGACCGCTGGTCGGTGGCGGAAACGCTCGAACACATCGCCCTGGCCGAAGATTTTCTCATGCAAAACATCGCCGAGAAGGTCATGAAAGCGCCTGCCGCCACCGCCAATCGCGACGTTACAAAAATTGACGCCATGGTGATTGCCATGATTCCGGACCGCAGCCACAAGGCACAAGCGCCGCCACAACTAGTGCCCACCGGGCGTTGGACTCCAGCCGAGACCCTCGACCATTTTCAGAAGAGCCGCGCCAAAACCATAGCGTTTTTGCAATCAACGCCGGACTTGAGAGCGCACGTGACCGACAGTCCGATTGGCCAGCAACTCGATCCATACGAGTGGCTGCTGTTCATTGCAGCGCATAGCGAACGCCACACCAAACAGATCGCGGAAGTAAAAGCGGATCCCAACTTTCCCAAGAATTAACATTGCAGCAAAATCGCCTGAGCGGCGCATCTGGAGGAAATTCATGCAAGCAGCAACCCAAATGGCTCCAGTTTCACAGAAGAAGCTGTGGGCGGGACGCATCATCAGCGCGCTACCGGCACTGTTGCTGATTTTCAGCGGCATCATGAAAATTATGCGGCCGCCTTCGGTCATGCAGGGATTCGCTCACGCTGGGATTCCGGAGAGCCATGCCATCCCGATTGGAATCCTCGAGATCTTCTGCGCGGTGGTGTACCTGATTCCGCGTACCACGGTTCTGGGAGCAATCCTCATGACCGCTTACCTCGGCGGCGCTACCGCTACTAACGTACGCGTGGGCGATTCGGCGACTGTGATCACGGTACTGCTTGGAGTGCTGGTCTGGATAGGATTGTACTTGCGGGATGAACGGCTGCGTCCGCTGCTTCCGCTCCGCAGTTGTCCGCCAATTCAGGCCAGAGAATTTCCGCAAAATTAATAAGCCAATAAAGAAGGAGTGAGTAATGAGTAAGGTACGGGTTCTAGTGGGCACACGCAAAGGCGCATTCATTCTTACGGCGGACGGCAAACGTCAAAAATGGGACGTGAGTGGCCCGCATTTTGCGGGCTGGGAGATGTACCACGTGAAGGGATCGCCCGCCGACCCCAATCGCATTTACGCATCGCAGACTAGTGGCTGGTTCGGGCAGATCATTCAGCGCTCCGATGATGGCGGCAAAACCTGGCATCAGCCCGGAACGCCGGCCGGTCAAGCGCCGACGCCCGGCCCGCCCCAGGCCGAAAGCAACAAGTTTGTTTACGACACTTCTCCTGAAACTGGTAAACCGCTCACCACGCACCAGTGGTATGACGGCACGCAGCATCCCTGGGAGTTCAAGCGGGTGTGGCATTTGGAGCCGTCGCTCAAAGATCCGGATACGGTTTACGCAGGAGTGGAAGATGCGGCGATTTTCCGCTCGACCGACGGCGGACAGAACTGGAAGGAACTTTCCGGACTGCGTGGCCATGGCACCGGCCCCAAGTGGCAGCCGGGAGCTGGTGGCATGTGCCTGCACACCATCATTCTGGATCCGAAAAATCCCAAGCGAATTTACATAGCCATCTCGGCTGCGGGCGCTTTCCGCACCGATGACGGCGGCAAGACCTGGAAGCCTATCAACCAGGGTCTGAGGTCGCAATACATTCCCGACCCCAAAGCCGAGGTCGGCCACTGTGTTCACCACGTGGCCATGCATCCTTCGCGGCCGGATGTCCTGTTCATGCAGAAACACTGGGACGTGATGCGCAGCGACAACGCCGGCGACTCTTGGAAAGAAGTCAGCGGAAATTTGCCGACTGACTTTGGCTTCGTGATTGACGTTCACGCGCACGAGCCTGAGACCATCTACGTGGTGCCGATCAAGAGCGATTCGGAGCACTTCGTGCACGAAGGCAAGCTGCGCGTGTTTCGCAGCCGCAGCGGCGGCAACGAGTGGGAGCCGCTCACCAAAGGCCTTCCTCAACGCGATTGCTACGTGAACGTGTTGCGCGACGCCATGGCCGTGGACTCGCTCGATTCCTGTGGCATATATTTTGGTACCACCGGCGGCCAGGTGTACGCATCCGCCGATGCCGGCGACAGTTGGAATCCCATTGTGCGCGATCTTCCGGCGGTGCTTTCGGTTGAGGTGCAGACGCTGGCATGATTCGCAGCGAAACGTGAGATTGATATGGTCCGAGTCACACTACCGCCACATCTGCGGACGCTGGCGAAGCTCGACGGCTTCGAGGTGAAGCTCGAAGTGCAGGGTCCAGTCACGCAGCGTTCGGTGCTCGACGCGCTCGAGGCGAGTTATCCGATGCTGCGTGGCACCATCCGCGACCACAGCACGCAGCAGCGCCGTGCTTTTCTGCGGTTCTTCGCCTGCGAGGAAGATCTCTCCCACGAATCGCCGGACGCGCCACTTCCCGAGGCGGTCGCGTCGGGCAAAGAGCCGCTGATCATCCTGGGGGCAATTGCGGGAGGGTAGCGCTTATCATTGACTGGATTCTTAAACGAATGGCGGTAAAGCGCCTGTTTTCGCCACATTCCGCATGGCACTACTAGTAACCAACGCTGCCTGCTGATTAGGCGTATGATGAGGTATGTCTTACGCCACAGAACGCCTCACCAGCCTTCGTCAAGAAATCACAGATTTAAGAAACATGAACACTCAGTATTCAGCGCAGAGCGCGCACAGCCCGACCGACAAGTCGGCGCTGGAAGAGCGTGCCGGCCGCCTGCTGCAGATCAAGCAGGAACTGTCAGCCATGCTGAATCATTCTGACAATCCCGCCATCTGGTGGGACAAAACCCGCAAGCCCACTCGCGCCGCCTAGGCGCGTCAAACCCCCAGCGGCAAATCAGGAAGCGCGCTTTTCCCTGTTTTTCTGGTCGGCAATTTCCGTCCGCAGGCGGTCCTCTTGCTCCCGCAGCTCAGGAGTGAACTCGGCGCCGAAATCATCCGCCTCGAATATAGGACGGACTTCGATCTCGGTCCCGCCATCGAAAGGAGCGCGCTTGAGCCACTCGAGGGCTTCGTCCATTGACTTCACTTGCCACAGCCAAAAGCCGGCGATCAGTTCGTTGGTCGCGCCAAACGGTCCGTCAGTCACGGTGCGCTTGTCGCCTGAGAACTTGACGCGCTTGCCCTTGGAGCTCGGGCGGAGCCCCTCGCCGGCTTGCATGATGCCGGCCTTCACCAGCTCTTCGTTGTACTTGCCCATCGCGGTAAGAATTTTGTTGTCCGGCATAATGCCGGCCTCGGAATTTTTGTCCGCTTTGACGATCACCATCACTCGCATCGTTATATGTCCCCGATTAATCAAGATTGTCCAACGATTATCTGCCAAAAGTCGGTGCTCTGGCAGTAAACCACAGCTTCAACTCTGGATTTGATTCTTTTCCCTCACACGTATTAATCTGCTTTCAACGCGGAAAGGAGGTGGTCCAATGTCAAGTTGTGATGACGGGAGTAGACCTAGCGAGGTGGCTGAGACTTAGGGCGTTTCGCTCTGACTAGTCTCGCCGACTACCGGTTCTTTGGGAATTCGCTCCGGAGTTGATCCGGAGACCGGAGTTTGCCGCGGGGGCCACGTTTGAGTGACACCCCTAGGTCAATCCCAACAGTACACCGGCGACCCGCAAGCTGCCGTTCGAGCACTCGCATCGAGAGCGCGTGCACGGACGGAGGGGCTGCGGGTCGTTTTATTTTTGAAGGCCGCCTGAGTAGGGGCAGCCGCGCCGGCCGCCCGGGCGAGCCACGCTTGCCAGCACTGGCGAGGGCGCCTGTGCCCACGTATTTCCGGACTACGTGTGCCCTGTGCTCAGGAACGGTCCAAGGCTTTCCGGATGACGGCGGCTGCGGGATCGGCGATAGAAAACGATTCCAGCTCTGCACCTGTGATCCAACGAGCTTCGGAGGCATCACCCCCGGCGCGCATCTCGCCTGAGAGTGGCCGGCACAAAAAATCTATCAGCACATAATGAAACTGCGTCCTGCCCTCGGAATCCTGAAGAATACGATCAAAGACTTCCAGCACCTCTCCCGGTTCAACGGTCAGGCCAGTTTCCTCAAGCGCCTCGCGAATTGCGCCAGCCCGCAGGGTCTCGCCCAATTCCAACACACCTCCCGGAATGGACCACTGGCCCTTGAGCGGCTCGTTCACCCGCCGGACCACAACAACTCGCCCCTGATCCACAATCACCGCGCCAACTCCGACCAGCGGCCGGTCGGGATAGTCCCGCTTCACGAGAAGAACCCACGTGGATCAAGGTCCACGATCTTCCATCCCTTGCGGCCGGGCTCGAATTCGAAGCGGATTTGTCCCTGCGAGTGCAACGGCGGAATACCGCCGGATGTTGGCACGCCCTCCATTTCAAAATCAGCCAGCGCAATCCCGCGGCCATTCTCGTTCCAGGTCTGAGTGATGTGGTAACGGACACGAAGATCCTGATACTGGCTGAAAAATGAGCGGAGCTGATCGCGGAAGGCGTTGTAGTTCGGCATCTTTTCGCGGTCGAAGGTCTCAAGCATGTCTTCCAGGCTGCCGCTTTCGAGTGCAGATCGAAGTTTGTCGAGCAGCCTGGTGGCGACCGCCGCGGAAAAGTCATTCGCAGCCGGCGATGGTTGTTTCTGCGAAGACAAGGCTCCGGCCGCAGCCACCATGACCAGCAGCAATGACACCGTGGTGATCCAGCAACCCGGCTGACATTTATTCATGCAGGTGATTGTAATCAAGTGCCTTGTTTTGAGGGCGGTGAGAGTTGCCGATGTGCAAAAGTCGCCCCCCAACAAGGTCCCCCGAAGCATATAATTCGTAAGTCGTATCCTACTCACCAACCGGCATAACCAGCCTTCCCCGCCGTGTTGCTAGCGCTCGAAGACTCCGGCGGGCCGACTCCAAATTTAACTCTGAAAGGAGACGGACGTGTTTACAAGAATCGTTGAATGCACGGTAAAAACAGAGAAGCAGGAAGAACTCAGAAATAAGCTGCGCAGCGAGGTGGTACCCATACTCCAGAAACAGTCAGGGTTCGTGGATGAGATCAGCCTGGTTTCGGACCGTGATCCCGAGCGGCTGGTAGCGATTAGCTTTTGGCGTAACAAAGATGACGCCGAACGCTACAACCGCGAGACCTTCCCGCGAATTCTGGACATCATTAAGCCGTTATTGAAAACCACTCCCAAGGTCGAAACCTACAACGTGGAGGATTCGACCGTGCACCGCATTGCAGCGGGCAAAGCTGCAGCTTAGATAATCCCGGCACATCCCATCTCAATTCTGAAGCCCGGGTGTGCCGGGCTTTCTTTTTTGTTGTACATTCCTCTGGCATGCCATCAGCCCAGGCGGACGACTCCCAACCCACAGGCATCTAAAACTGCATGGCGCTCGAAGAATATAAGCGGAAACGGCGGTTTGAGCAGACGCCGGAACCGCCTCCCATGTTGGCAAAGGGCAAGGGCAACCGCTTTGTGGTGCAGAAGCACCGCGCCACGCGCCTGCATTACGACTTCCGCTTGGAGATGGACGGGGTGCTCAAGTCCTGGGCGGTGCCCAAGGGGCCGTCACTGGATCCCGCCGATAAACGACTGGCGATGATGGTGGAGGACCATCCGGTTTCCTATTTCGATTTTGAAGGCATTATTCCGCCGGGAAATTACGGGGCGGGCACGGTTATGGTATGGGACGTCGGCACTTGGGAGCCGCAGGGCGATCTGCACGCCATGCTCGAAAAGGGCGACCTGAAATTCGTCTTGCACGGGCAAAAGCTCAAGGGTGGTTTTGTGCTGGCGCGCATGCGTTCGCGGCGTCCGGGAAGCAAAGGCACGGAGTGGCTGCTCATCAAACACCGCGACGAGTACGCCGTTCCCGGTTACGACATTGATAAGTACGATTACTCGGTGCTCAGCAGGCGCACCCTGGATGAGATCGCGCGCGACGAGGGATCGCGCGAGTGGAAGAGCAGTCGCCCAGCCGCGACAGGAACTTCTTCGGCGAAGAATGCATGGCTGGCGGACTCCATCGCCAAAGTTGATCGTAAAAAAAAAGTCAAAAATCAAAAGCAAAGCAAAACCGCCGAGGAGGCGGAGGACGCCCCGGAGCCCGCGCTAAGAGCAAAAACCGCAAGAGCAGAATCTAGGGCGGCAAAGGGCGATGGTACCGCCGCCGTCAAGAGTTCCACCTCCAAAAAACCCGCACAATCGGTGAAGCCTTCCTCAATCATGAAGAGTCTGCAGGGACTCAAGGGCGCGAAGAAGGCGGCCATGCCGCGCACCATCCATCCCATGCTGGCAACACTAGTGGACAAGCCGTTCGATGATCCCGCATGGCTGTTCGAAATCAAATGGGATGGCTACCGTGCGATCGCCTTTTTGGAGGATGCGAAGGTCCGCCTGGTATCGCGCAATCAGAACGATATGACGGGGCAGTATCCCGAACTGGCGCAGCTGCCGAATTACCTTCGCGCGACCACGGCCATCCTCGACGGCGAAGTCGTCGCTCTCGACGAAGAGGGCCGACCGTCGTTCAGCCTGATGCAGCAGCGGACCGGAATCAGCGGTGATGGGCGGCGGGTCAAGCCGCGTGGTGGCGAGGTGCCCATTGTTTACTACGCATTCGATCTGCTTTATCTGGAAGGCTACGACCTGATGCGTGTGGACCTGGAGGACCGCAAACATTTACTGGCCGAAATTATTGCCACCTCAGAACTGTTGCACTACTCCGACCATTACTTCGAGCACGGTGCTGCATTATTCAAGGCGGCGGGCGAGCGCGGGTTGGAGGGCATCGTCGCCAAACGGCGCAAGAGCTGTTACGAACAAAAGCGCAGCCGCGAATGGCTGAAGATGAAAATCACCAAGCGGCAGGAGTGCGTCATCGGGGGCTACACCGATCCGCGCGGAAGCCGCGAAAACTTCGGCTCGGTCGTGCTCGGCCTTTACGATGACAAAGGCAGGTTGATGCACGTGGGCCAGGCGGGAAGCGGATTCACCGAGGCCACTCATGGCCAGATGTGGGAACGCCTGAAGAAGCTGCAAACCACTAAAAATCCCTTTGCCAATAAAGTGGTGAGCACGCGAGGCGTGCATTGGGTGAAGCCTGAACTGGTGTCGGAGATCAAGTTCAGCGAGTGGACCCACGAAACCGAAGATGGCGGAGTAAAAATGCGCGCCCCGGTGTTCGAAGGCCTGCGTTTCGACAAGTCTCCACGAGAGTGCGTGCTGGAAAAAGAGAAGCCAGCGTTGGCGACCAAAGAATCGGTAGGTTGAACGTCTCTGGTGAGCTACTTGATATCTTTCATCGGCAGCAGAGAGCCGTAATCCTGGCCATTGGGCGCAACCGCGCGGGCAACTACCGCACTGAAAGCCTCTCGCAGTTCTGGATACTTGCTAACCATGCCTTTGATTACGGCCATGTTGTCCTGAAAAACCTGGCTGGTATCCGAGATGTCCGGCACCAGATATTTCACCACCAAGTCGAGTTCATTGTTGACCGGCACGGGAAACACCTGGTTCAATTTAAAACTCTTCGTGCCCAGCATTTGATCAACCGGGCCGCTGGTAGGCAAATCCTTGGGCGCCACTTGCTGAGTTTCATCGTAAATCTTGTCCAGCTGGGGCGTGCCCATAAAGGTCACGGGCTGCATCAGTTGCCTGGCCTGGACGTAGTACATATAAGCGTTGATGTTCTGCCCTTTGGACTTAAATTCTTTGGCCTTGTTCCAATACCATTGCGAATCGTGCCCGGCGATGGTCTCCGGCTGCACGAAATAACCCGCCAGCTTCCAGTTCGCTCCTGCTTGCTCGAGGATCATGGAGACGCTGTATGTGCCATTGGTCGCCTTTACGTCCTGAATAACCAGCGCGTATTTGCCGGGCGCCAAGTTAGGAATGGAAAAACCTACGCGGTCGGGCGAGTTGTAGATGCCACAATAAAAGTCTGCCCGTGCCTCGACCACGGGTCCGGTCTGCGCCAGCAGGAATGGTGGACGCACCGTCGTCTGAGCGCTGGAAAAGTTCTGTTTATTCTCGTTCACCGCCGCCTCTACCCCACCGAAATCCGAAGCCAACGCCGATGTCGCATTCTGACGCAAGGAGACGGAATCGCCGTGGGCAGCCATATCGAAGTAGCGCTTGGCCGTGCTCTCCAGGAGGGAGCGAGTGGCGGGATCCATCTCGCTGGCCAGTTGGCAGGTCATGGCAGCGAAGCCGGGGATCGCCAAAAGTACGACGCCCAGTACTATCTCCGCCGACCGCCTGCAACTCCAGTCTTTCTTTACACTTCGGTGGATCACACTCATTTCCGGTTCCTTCTTTTGCGGTGGCGATTCTATCCTTACGATGCCAAATTCAGCTACCCAGATGCAAGTCAGCCGGTTGCAACGGCGTCTCAAAGGTAACTTCCGACCTTGGCCCGATTTGGAAATTCCCGACGAACAGCGCAAAAAGCCGACCCGTGAGCGTTCTATATACCAGTGCTAATATCTAACTGATTGGACGTTGATCTTGTCACTTAGTCAAATTGCTGTTCTTGCCCTTGGCCTCACGGCGGCTCTTATGCCGTCCGGGGCGGCTGCCCAGAACCCAATCGGCCGCAAGGTCGTGCGGATCCGCAAAGTTAAGGCAAAAGCTGTGGTCGCACCGAAGCAGCCTGAACCTCAGCCGGAGCCGACGCCACCCCCGCCGCCAACCCCTGAGCAGATGCCCGCACAACCTCCGCAAGTCAGCTACCTGAATGGGCAGCTGACGATTATCTCTCAGAACTCGACCTTGGGAGACATTCTCTCAGCGGTGCGTAATCGCACAGGGGCGGTGATTGAGATCCCTCCGGGCGCCGGCAGTGAGCGGGTGGCGGGGAGCATGGGTCCTGGTCCGGCGCGTGATGTGCTCGCGCACCTGCTGAATGGCTCACGTTTTGACTACGTGATGATCGCATCGCCTTCGGATCCTAGTGGCGTGCAACGCGTGATCTTGTCCCCACGCTCTGGCCCCAGCGCCGCAGGAAATACCGGGGGAAATACCACGGTGGCCAATAATCAGGTGCAGCAGCAACCTCAAATGGGAAGTGAGGTCCCCGAAGTACCACAGGAGGTGGAGGAGCAGCCGGACACGCCAACCGCGGAAGAACCTCAAGCGGAAGAGAACCCTGACGCGCCGCCCGCGGTCATGCAGCAGGAGAATCAACAGCAGTTTCCCCAGCAAGGCACCGTCCAGCCCGGACAGCAACCCAATATGCCGCAGGCTTATCCTGGCCAACAACCCGATCAGCAGGCCCCACCGGGACAAGCTGGTGTAAAGACTCCGGAGCAATTGTTGCAGGAATTACAACGGATGCAGCAGCAACAGCAGCAACAACCGCAACAGCCTCAAGAGCCGCAATAATAATAGAGCAAACTAGTCGCCGGCAGCGTGCTGTTGGACCAAGACGCTGGAGGGCGTCGTCTGCTGTGAATGTTGGCCGAAGAGATTAAGGATGCCGGTTATTAAAACGTAACTGGTCCAAATTCCAAAAGCCAGTGCGGCAGAAACTGTTAAGACCAAGATCGCGAAAGTTATAAAAAAACTCAAGGGTTCGGCCCGCCTTCCGTTGTCTGATGCCTTGCCACCTTTGGCAGATGTTCTCGTCCCAAGGTCAAATTCCCGTGCTCTACTTCTTCTTTTCCGCGTTCCACACTGTGCGGGAGACCGCCCGGCCGCAGAATGGGCAAAAATTCAAGCGGTACAGATTGGGACGCTCCTCCGGTGAACGCACCGCGTAGTCTGAATCCACCTCGTTCAGGAGGCGACCTCGCATCTGGCTGAGGGGAGCGTTGACAATCGCATCGCCCTCCACCGCATCTTGCAACATTTGGCAACAGTGCTCTGGCATTGAGCCACCATCAAGCATTTAAAGCAGATGGACAGCAGCAGTTGCCACTCTACCGCGCGTTGACGCTGTTGCTGGTTAGCAACTAAGATACATAAGTAGAGTTGTCTAACCTCACTTTCCACCTACTCAGAGGACCCGTCCACGTTACCAAAGGACAATAACGCCCGGGGACAATGGCGATTACCAAAATAACGGTGCGCGGAGCGCGCCAGCACAATCTGAAAAACATCAACGTTGAGATCCCGCGCAACGCCTTCACCGTGATCACGGGACTGAGCGGCTCGGGCAAATCTTCCCTCGCTTTCGACACTATTTATGCCGAGGGACAGCGCCGGTACGTGGAAACGCTTTCCGCCTACGCCCGCCAGTTTCTCGATCAGATGGAACGGCCCGACGTGGATGCCATTGATGGCCTGAGCCCCTCAATTTCTATCGAGCAGAAAACCACCAGCCGCAGCCCGCGCTCCACGGTGGGGACGATTACTGAGATTTACGACTACCTGCGGCTGCTTTATTCGTCCATCGGTGTGCCGCATTGCCCGAAGTGCGGGCAGGCGATCAGCCGGCAATCGGCGGAGCAGATCGTGCAGCGCGTCATGGCTCTCACCCCACAGGACCGGGTGATGTTGTTGGCGCCCATTGTGCGTGGACGCAAAGGCGAGTTCAAAAAGGAGATGGAAAAGCTCGTCCAGCAGGGTTTCAGTCGCGCTCGCGTAGATGGCGAACTGGTAAACCTGGAAGACGAGATCAAGCTCGACAAGCGCAAGAACCACACCATAGAAGTAGTGGTTGATCGTCTGCTGGTGAAGCCAGGAATCGAGCAGCGCCTGGAAAATTCCGTCAACACCGCCATGAAACTCGCCGATGGTCTGGTGCAAGTGGCCGTGGTGGGAGGCGAGGAGCAGCTTTACTCCGCGCGCCTGGCGTGTCCCAACTGCGGCATCAGCGTGCCGGTGCTGGAGCCGCGTTCGTTCTCCTTCAATAGCGCGTACGGCGCCTGCCCGGAATGCCACGGACTCGGCAGCAAGTACGATTTCGACCCGGCCAAGATCATTGTGGATTGGTCGAAGCCCTTGCTGGAGGGCGGCCTGGGGCCGGGCTCAGCCTCGTCCTACTTGATCCACATGCTGGAGATCACGGCCAAGGCGCACAATTTTGACCTGAGCACACCTTTTGAGAAGCTGCCGGAAAAAATCCAGAACCTGGTGCTCTACGGCGAAGAAAAGAACCGGGGCAATGGAGCACGCACCGGCTTCCGCGGCGTGCTGGCATATTTGAAAGATGCCGTCGAGGAGTCCACGTCCGATAGTTACCGCGAATGGCTGCTGAACTACATGTCGGCCACGCCCTGTCCCGTATGCCACGGCAAACGGCTTCGGCCGGAGAGCCTGGCTGTGAAGGTGAACGGCATGTCTATTGCCGAGTTCACCGCGCTGCCGGTCTCGCGTTCTCTGGAGGCCGCCAGCAAGATCAAACTCACTCCGCGCGAACAGGCAATCGCCGGAAGGATCGTGCACGAGATCAACGAGCGGCTGCAATTCTTGCATGCCGTGGGGTTGGGCTACATCTCGCTTGACCGTTCGGCGGCGACCCTTTCCGGCGGCGAGGGCCAGCGCATTCGCCTTGCGACCCAGATTGGTTCCCGTCTGCGAGGGGTGCTCTACGTTTTGGATGAACCTTCGATCGGCCTGCATCACCGCGACAATGGGCGACTGCTGGCCGCGCTGGAATCCTTACGCGATCTGGGTAATACGGTGCTGGTGGTGGAGCACGACGAGGAGACCATCCGCCGCGCAGATTATGTGGTTGATCTCGGTCCGGGAGCGGGACGGCATGGCGGCCAGCTGGTGGCGCACGGCACGCCGGAAGACATTATGCGCACTCCGGCGTCGCTGACCGGGCAGTACATCTCCGGGAACAAACAAATTGCCATGCTCCCGCAGCGTCGGCAACCCAATGGCGGCGACGTAACGGTGCTGGGGGCGCGGGAAAACAATCTGAAAAATCTGGACGCCAGCTTCCCGCTGGGAGTGATGACCGTGGTGACGGGAGTTTCCGGCTCCGGGAAATCCACTCTGGTGAACGACATTCTTTATCGTGCACTGGCCAAGCACTTGTATCGCTCGCGGGAGGAACCCGGCGCACACAAAGCGATTGTCGGCTTGGACGCAATTGACAAGGTCATCCAGATTGACCAGTCGCCCATTGGGCGTACGCCGCGCTCGAATCCTGCCACCTACACCGGTGTCTTCACGCAGATTCGCGACATTTACGCCATGCTGCCGGAATCGCGCGAGCGTGGCTACAAGGCCGGCCGCTTCTCCTTCAATGTTGCCGGCGGCCGATGTGAGGCGTGCCAGGGCGAAGGACAGCGGCGCATCGAGATGAATTTCCTGCCCGACGTGTACGTGGTGTGCGAGGTCTGCGGGGGTAAGCGCTACAACCAGGAGACGCTGGCGGTGAAGTACAAGGATTTTTCGATTGCCGATTTACTGGAAACGCCGGTCTCGGATGCACTGCCGGTGCTGGAAAACATTCCTCAGATCCGGCAGAAGCTGCAGACTCTCGTAGATGTGGGATTGGGCTACATTCACCTCGGACAGTCGGCGGTGACTCTCTCGGGCGGTGAGGCCCAGCGCATCAAGCTGGCGCGCGAGCTGAGCAAACGGCAAACCGGCAAGACTCTTTACCTGCTGGACGAGCCGACTACCGGCCTGCACTTTGACGACGTCAAGAAACTGCTCGACGTGTTGCACCGCCTTACAGACCTGGGCAACACGATCATCATCATCGAGCACAACCTGGATGTGATCCGCAACGCGGATTGGATCATCGACCTCGGCCCCGAAGGCGGCGAGAATGGCGGCCGCATTGTGGCCCAGGGCACACCCGAGCAGGTAGCGCGGCAGAAAAAGTCCTACACCGGCCAAGCGCTGGCAGAGTACTTTGGGCGTGGTATGGGCGCTTCCAGGCAGCCGGTCGCGGCTAATTTGTAACCTGGGCGTCTTTGCCCCACTCTCCACACTATTCCCTGCTCTTAGTGGCTATCAGCGGTAACTGATCTAAGAAAACCAGATAAGCCGCTAACAGGCGGTAGGTTTGGTAGTAGTCGTCATGAGTTGGGTAAGTCATTTCTTGAAGAGATTTTCGAAGGCCCTGCGCGCGTCATTCACTGGCACTGCGCCGCTCGATGTTTCCCGCTCCACCGCTACTTTCATTGCGTAAAACGTACAACTATTGGCAGCGTCTTTGCGGGTTATCCTTTCTGTAATTGCTTCCTGGCATTCGAAACGGCTGCCAGGATCAAAGTAGGTGCACTGCTTGCAGGAATGCAGCGCCGCGCTGCACTTGGGGCATGGCCCAGTTGGTTCCGTGCCAACCGGCAGCACGGTGCCGCACTGGGCGCATCGGGAAACCGATCTCTTGCCGGGCATCTGCAATTGACGCGGGCCGCCAAGATTGTCTTTAGGACGCGGCGGGGCTTCCTGCTTTTCGCGCGTTGGCTGGTTGCGATCCATGTAACCGTGCTGCCGGTACTTGCGATCCGACATAATTTCCTCTTTAGTCTTTTACTCTGTGTACCAAGTTATATCTTGTGGCTGGACTTGCTCTCCCGCAAGCAATCGGAAGAGTGTATTCCCGGTCGCAGCAAAGCGAAAGATCATCGACTCCCGGATGATCTGCTCCGCTTTTTTACGCGAAATTCACCGCCGTGTAACAGTTCCTTAACACTCGAGTGTTATTGATTGCACATTACCATGCACCGACATGGAGGCAGTAACCATGGCAGTACCGGCGGGGAAATTTCCATCAGATCGCGGAACTGAGCACTCCTATCTGGTGGGTCTGACATTGCGCGCCTGCGAGTTGGCGAAAACATCAGCGGGCAATGTTGCCGATGCGCTGGGCTCGAACTCGCCCGCAGTGTACGGCACAGTGGACGAATGCGAGAAGGAGTTGGACGCGCTCGATCGCGAACTCGATGAACGGGTCTGCGCAGCCCTTGCCAATACCTCTGAGCCCGAGCGCCGCGAATTGCTGGCCTGCATTCGCTTCATGACCGACCTGGAACGCATAGGCGACCTGATTTCTACCTTCGCTTCCGGGGCCCGCATCCTTGGCCGCCGCATGGAGAGCCGCGACATCCAAGACTTGATTCGCATGGCCTCGGTACTGGAAAAGATGCTGGGCGATGCTTACAAGGCGTTTGCCGGCCGCGATATCGACCGCGCCATCGCAATTTTTCGCGCCGACGCCGAAATTGACCGCCTGCGAAATCTGATGTTCGTCAGGCACGTAGAAAATCCGGAAGGCGAGGCGCACAGCGAGAGCATCCAAGTTCTCTTCATGGCGCAGGCCTTGGAACGTGCCGGCGACCACGCCAAGAACCTGGCAGAGGAAGTTTGCCACTTCGTGAGTGGCCACACCGTGCGGCACGTGCTGCGCAACAGCCAGAAATCCTACGAGCAGATGTTTCTGCAATGGCTTCGTGAGCGGCAACCGCAGAAGAACGGCGGCGGTGCATAGATTCGAGTACTCCCTTTCTTAATTGGGTTTTCTGCTGCGATAAACCGCGAATTGCAAAGTAGACTCCACCTGCTCAAGCAGAGGACTGCGCGCAAGCACGTGCTCCAGGACCGGATTGTGATAAAGCACATAAAATTGCCGCGCATGCTCGCGCAATGAGTGTTCAAGGTTGGTGATGACTGCTTCCAGTCCGGGTTCCGGCAGGGGATTAAACAGGAACAGCACAGTCGGCGTAGGCGGGAAATGAAATTGGCGTGCGTCTCCGCATTGCGACTCCACTCGAAAACATCGTTGGCTGGGACTGTTGAATCTGCGGATGTTGTCTTCCGCTACCCGGTGAAACTCGGGAATCAGCTCCACGCCAAGCGCTCGGCGGAACGGATATTCCGACGCCATGAGCAGGGCACGTCCCTTGCCCGAACCCAGATCAATAAAGTCAAATTCTTGGTACTCGATGTGCAGTTTGCTTAACGTCTCTTGGAATAGCGCTGGATCGCAGGGCTGGTAAGGACCGCCAGCCAGCACTCCCAGCAGATGCGTGCGCAAGCTGACCGTGGCGGCAGTGGTATGAACCTTGTAGTCGCAGTCAAACTCAATATCGCCGTAGCGCTGCTTGCGGCGCGCGGGGGTCGCATCGCGAACAAACTCCCACATTTCCCGGAAGAAGAGTTGGGCCGTACGCAGCAGCCCCAAACGCGAAAGATTGGTACGCCACCACTCGCGGATCGCCTGCCAGACAAGAGCTTGGCCGGTCTCCATTGTGAACTCGGCGCCCTTCAATTCAGCGCACCCCTGAGGCATCGAAGCTGACCACCGGCTGGGTTTCCCTACTCCGTGGCGGTGACCTTGGCAATGCGTTGGAATTTCCCCGCTTCAATTCCCTTGATCGCGGCTAGCGCGAGCGAAATCATTTGCGCCGGCAACATCTCCAACACTGGACGCGCGCCGTTTCCGCTCTCGGGCAACTTGGCGGCCGGTTGGTCTGAATGCGGGCCACAAAGGACGGCGCGCGCGCCTATTTTTCGAACGTCGCTGATCAGGGCGCGGTTCAGATCGGTGGTTTTGGAATCACCCTCGTACACCAAAACAAAGACTTCCGGACTGAGGATTTCAAACGGGCCATGACGCATGGCAGCGCTGCTCATCCCTTCAGAATGGACGCGGGTTGATTCCTTAATGGTGAGGCCGGCGGTCAAAGCTGCAGCCAGCGAGCTGCCCCGTCCTACGGTGAACAGATCGCGTATTCCCTCGAGCTCGGGGATAAGTGCGCCTACATGTCTTTCCCAGTTATTCAGGTACTGCTGCATGGCGTCAGCCGCTGCTGCAAGTTCGGCGGTGATGCGCTCCGGCTTGCCCTCACACAGCACCTCACCGATCCAGGCCATGGCCGCCACCGCCGCCACCCAAGTCTTGCACGAGACTGAAAATTCGTTGCCCGCGCGCGTGACCACCGCCGCGGTCGCGCGGGTTGCGAGGGGCGAACCTTCGGTGTTCGTGATTCCGATAATTGGGCCGCGCCGTTCAGGCATTTCGAGCAGGCGCAAAGTTTCGGCGCTTCTACCGGACTGCGAAACCGCAATCAACAGCGTCTCCTGGGTCAGGAGCTGCGGCATGTAATGAATGAGCTCAGAGGTTTCCGCCATCACGCTGGTGAACCCGTGCTCAGTTAGCCGCAGGTTCAGGGGATGCAACGCGTGGAAGGAACCGCCCATTCCGGTGAGCACGATGCGCTGATACTTCTCGCGATCCAGTCCCACCGCCAGCTCCTGCAATTTGGGAGTAAGTTGGAGACCGGCAAGCGTGTCACGCAAGGCCTGCGGCTGGGCCAGCAGGTCACGAAAGTATTGCCCTTGTATTACGGTTTTATCGCTCATTCTTTTCGTTCGCCGTAGCGGTTGTACCAGGCGCTGGCGGCGCCCACCACCCCGGTATCTGGGCCCATGGAGGCAAGCACGATCTCAGTCTTATAAGCAGGAACCAACGTGCAATTGGTCCGCACCACCTCGTGGATGCGGTCCATAAAAAGATGGGAGCTGCCCATAAGGCCCCCGCCAAGGGCAATACGATCGGGGCAAAATGACATCACCAGGTTAGCAAGCCCAACTCCGATGTAATAGCCTTCTCGCTCAACCGCCTTCTTGGCCAGAGGATCGTTCTGCTCCGCCATTTCGCAGATCATCTTCGCGCTCAGGCCTTCCGGCAGCCGGGCGCCTTTAGGTGCATTCGCTTTCATCCACGACACCATTGCGGGACCTGCTGCCATCCACTCCCAGCAGCCGTGGGCGCCGCAGTAGCATTCTGGCCCTGACGCCTCAACCACAAAATGACCTACTTCGGGATGGGCGCCGTCAACTCCGCGATAGAGCTGACCATCAAATACTATTCCGCCGCCGATCCCCGTGCTGATGGTCACATAAATAAAGCGGGTCTTTCCCTTACCGGCGCCCCATGCAGACTCCGCCAGCGCCGCAGCATCAGCATCATTTTCCACTGCCACGCGCACACCGAATTGGCTCTCCAGTGGCTTCATGATGTCAGACCCTTCCCAGGTGGGCAGGGTGTCCACCCGGCCGTAGATGCCGGTCCACGGATCAACCGGGCCGCTGCTTCCAATTCCTATTCCGGTGATGGGAGCATCCGCGGCGCGGGAGCACTCTTGCAACATCTGCCGCATACGTGCCAACCCATCGGCGAACCCGCGCTCGGCAGCCGTAGGAGATTCCATCTTGTGCACGATCCTCCCGTTTTCCGCCACCATGGCAACTGCAATTTTTGTCCCTCCGACATCAATGGCCCCAATCACCCGTGCGTCTTCCTTTCATTATCTGGAGACAGGAAATTCCCTGCACTCGGTCTCAAAAAAGAGTTCTCATCTAGTGAAAATGATGCAGCGTGGTCAACTGATTATTGTAGCTGAGCGGAAGAGTGAGAGTGGATGTGGAGGAACCGTTGGAATCAATATCGCTGCTCACCCGCTGTCCAATCCTGTGCATGCCACGTTTGACAGGCCTTTCGCGCCCGTCCTATACTGCCGCCCCGGTCGCATTTACACCCAGCCGATGAGGTATCCTATGTCCCGTTTTCGTTCCGCCGCTCTCGCCACGCTTCTGATTTGCGTCTCTGTCCTTAGCTTTTCCGCTGATCGCCATCCCAAGCTCACGCCGCAGCAGAGCGGTACCACCAATCGGCTACAGGCCATCAGCCCGGTTAGCGAACGAGTGGTATGGGCAAGCGGGGTCGGCGGAACCTACGCTCTGACTACTGACGGTGGAAAGACGTGGCACGCCGCCGTGGTTCCAGGCGCTGAGAGCCTGCAGTTTCGCGACGTGCAGGGAGTCAGCGACAAGGTCGCTTATCTGCTCTCGGCGGGAGTGGGCACCGACTCGCGCATTTACAAGACCGAAGACGGCGGGAAATTCTGGTCATTGCAATTCCAAAACACCGACCCGAACGGGTTCTATGACTGCTTTGCCTTTTGGACTCCGAAGCGCGGAGTCACCATGGCGGATTCGGTAGCTGGCCGTTTCCCCGTGATCCGGACGCGTGACGGCGAGACGTGGCAAGACATCGGCAACAATCTCCCGGCTGCCCAGCCCGGCGAAGCCGCATTTGCCGCGAGTGGCACTTGCATCGCGACCCAGGGCAGGAACCGGGCCTGGATCGGTACTGGCGGCGCCCAGAAGGCACGCATCATCGCCACCCGCGATGGCGGCGACTCATGGACCGCGTACAACACGCCCATCGTGCAGGGCACACCGACCTCAGGCGTAATCAGCGTGGATTTCCGCGATGCAATCCATGGCATTTTGGGCGGCGGAGAGCTGGTTACGCCCACCGAGTTCTCCAACAATATTGCGCGCTCGAACGACGGCGGAAAGACCTGGAAGCTGGCCACGCGCACTCCTTTTCCTGGCTCCGTATACGGGCTGAGCTATGTACGGGAAATCGGCCGTGGAGATGATGGGCACGGGCGCGCGGATGGTGGCGGCGCAAGCCATGCCGTAGTAGCTACCGGCCCGAGCGGCGCTGCCTGGTCGCCCAATGAAGGTAAGACCTGGTTTTTACTGCCGGGAGTTACGAACTATTGGGCCGTGGCATTCGCCAGCCGTCGCGCGGGCTGGCTCGTGGGCACGCAGGGACGAATTCTTAAAATCAGCTTTGATCAGCGGCGTTGAATTCGGTGAAATAGGTTACCGGGCGCCCTGTGCTCCGCTCTTGAGTGACTGGCGGAATTGGAACTGCCCTTCCAAGGTGTCCATCCAACTGCGAAAGATGAGTTCGCTTTCAGCAGCCACGTAGAGAAATCTCAGACCTGCCAATGACGGGTTGGTCCAGGCGACCACCGCCTTGGCGTTGAAAGTTCTCTCTTCCGTACTTGGCAGCTTTAACTGGATAGTAAGAACTCCCTGCAGTTCGATCTTACGGTTGAGCCGCACCGCCATTCCGCCTTCACTGATGTTGACCAGGTCCACGGAAATAGTCTCTCCCGTAGCGGTCTGGAGTTCTACCGGGAGGTCAACCGGATACCGGAAATAGCGGCGGTGCTCGCGCTCCATTCTGGCGAGCGCAAGATCGAGAAAGGAGCGCAGCCGTTCCTTTTCAACCGGCTTGCGCAGAACATAGTTCGCTCCCAGCGTACCGGCACTCTCTACGCTGGTAGTGCCGTTCACCACCGCAAAAATAGTTGCGGACTTGTTGGAAGGGCTATTCCTGATTTTACTGAGCGCTTCGCCACCGCCGGGGATGTCATCGCAATCAATGACCAGGCCATCCAGGTGACGCGTCTTACATAGATCCACGGCGCTAGCCGCTTCCCGCCGCAACTCCAGGTCAATGCTCAGGTCGGCAAACACTCCCCGCACAACCGCGAGTAAGGTTGGGTCCTGCGTGACAATAAGACACTGCATAGATGGAGCCCGCTTATCTCGACAACAGTCGAGCTGCGCCGCCACATAGCGCGCAACCCGAGCACTAGAACCCCGGCCCAGCTTACTTCATGTACAGCGCTTCGAAGTTAATTCCATGCCGCCTGTACCTCGCTTATCACCCCGCCGGCGACGGCATTCCAAGCTACTGCAGCGATTGTTTGTCTGACAGGTTCCGGGGCGAATGGTGATTCAACACCGCTACCAGTTCCCGTCCTGATGCCGGTATACCGACCCTTTGCTGGCGTACGATTTCGCGCGCGGTGATCTTCCGGCCGTACAGTTTCTGGTTGGCGCTATTGTCCTGACGCAGGGTTGAGCCTTCGAGCGAGATTCCCGCGAACAAACCCCGCGACCGTGAATACGAAAGTATTTCCGCTCGCATGACCACGTCGGTCGCGGCGGTTGCGGCTCTACCCTTGGGGCCGGCCGCGGCTGCAGCATCAGCGCCCAACTTTACCTTGCTCTTGAGTAACGAGTCCGCGCCGTGGGGGTTCATCACCAGTAAGACAAAGTCAGTGGCTTGCCCGCCCAGTTGAAACCCGATATTGCCGCCTTCCAGCGCATACATTGCGGGAGCGCTCCACGGTCCGGTGAAGTGCTGTCCGGTGCGGCACGTCATAACCCCGCGGCCATAGCTTCCGCCGATCCCAATGGCGAATTTCTTAACCGACGGCAATACGATCACGCACTCGGCGCGATCGAACAAATCTTTAGGTATGTTGTCCGGAATGTTAACAATTTCTTTGAGCACCTCACCCGCCTGCTTCACCCGATCAGATTCTTTTTCGTTGCTCCCGGCAAACAGAGTACCTGCTAGAAAGAGTACCAATGTCAAAGACATACACTGCCGTTTCATGAAACCTCCATGGGGGAATTCTCATCTTAAACTAAAGAAGAACGCGGGTAACGAAAGTTCGAGCCCCATATGTAACTTGGCAGCATCCCCCTCCCTATCCTAGAGTCTTTTTGTGGCACCCAAACTGCAGTAATTATCTAGACGGCATTGCCAGCTGCCTTAAACGGCAGAAAATGCACATCGAATGAAATTTTTGCCTCTCATCGCGCTGCTCGCCGCAACCTTGGGGACGCCCCTGTGGGAAACCCCGGCCCGGGCACAAAGCGCGGGGATGGCGGTTGCCTCTCCTTATCTGGCTACGGCGAGCACCGCCGTGACCGAAGCCACTCCGGAAGCGATGGACGAGCAGACCAACACTCCTCTGATCACCATCCGCAAGCGGGTGGATGAAGTGAGCGTGGTTTTCACCGCCACAAACAGCCACGGCAAATTTGTAAAGAATCTTTCACAAAATGATTTTTCCGTGCTCGACAATCAAAAGCCGGCGCAAAGTATTCTGGACTTCCGCGGCGCCACTGATCTGCCTTTACGTGTCGGCTTGGTGATTGACTCCAGTGGTTCGGTCAGTGCCCGCATGGGTTTCGAGCAAGAGTCCGCAATTCAATTTCTAAACCAGGTGCTGCGGCCGCGGACTGACAAAGCATTCGTAATCGGGTTTAACAGTCACTCCGTCCTGATGCAGGACTACACCGACAACGTTCTGCACCTCTCGGAAGCGGTCCACCGGCTGCATGACGGTGGCGGCACCGCTCTCTACGATGCCGTCTACCTGGCGTGCCGGGAAAAACTCCTGAAGAGCAGCGACGCTCAACCGGTTCGCCGCGCGTTAATCGTGGTGAGTGACGGTGAGGACAACCAGAGCGAGGAGCGCCTGGCGGACGCCATTCAGATGGCGCAACGCGCTGAAGTCGTGATCTATGCCATCAGCACAGACGATAGCGGCGTAATCATGCGCGGTGATAACACTCTGGAACAATTGGCGACGGCGACCGGAGGACGTGCGTTCTTCCCGTTTAAGATGAGCGACATTACTCGCGCCTTCAGCGCCATCCAAGAAGAACTACGCAGCCAGTATTCGGTTGCCTATAAGCCGGCAGAGTTCTCTCCCGATGGCCGGTATCACTCCATCGAGATCGTCGCCAACAATAAGAAGATCCGCGTGCGCGCCCGCCCCGGGTATTACGCACCACGTCAGTAGGACTGACTTTAACTCGATCCCTTTACTCTTGAGGTCAAACGAGCCGTCTCTTCTTTGTTCCGCACCCGGAACAAAAACGTTGTGGAATTTTGCGAAAAATCGGTGCCTCTGCTACGGAACGGACATAAGGTTCGCCGAGTACATGTGGAACAACATGCCCCATGCGACCATACCAGCAGCCATAGACGTTCCGACGGATCAGCCATGAAGAAAATCATCCTGTTTGTTCTCTGGAGTTGTGCTGCGTTCGCACAGGGCGTCAAGCCAACAGGTGCTTGGCTCCCGGCGCACATGAAATGGGAGCATGCTCCGCCGAGCGTCAATCCGAAGCTGGAGACGGGAGCGACAACCGTGCTCTACTTCGACGATCAAAAGCACTTCGCTGTTGTGGAGTGCGTAGTTAATCGAGAGTCGGGGCGATATACGATAAGCCATGGAGACGGGCAAGTCGTTTCCTTGGGTGAATGGGACGGGCAGTTACCCGGCCAGGTAAAATATCGGCTTGTTAGCAGGACGGTTCAGCGCGCAGGCGAGACCTTGCCCCGGCCATGGCGTGAGAAGAAACTGGCGTCCACTCCGAAGGGTTATCTCTTGTTCCAGGGAAAGCTGTATCACCACGTCGAGGACTTAGAGCCGAGCGTCAGAGAGCTGCTGCATGGCACACCGGAAGCGGCTTGGAAATAGTGGCACGCTCCTAGTGATCCTCGCGCTATGCGCGGTGAGCTGGGCAGCGGACAAGAGTACGGCAGCGAAGGCCGATCGCGTGGTGATCGTGAAGAGCACGCGCACGCTGACGCTGCTGAGCCACGGTCAGGTGCTCAAAACTTACAAAGTCTCGCTGGGACGTGGAGGCAGCGGAGCGAAGAGCCAGGCGGGAGATCGGGAGACGCCCGAGGGCGAATACATGATCGACTCCAAGAACGCGCACAGCCGTTTCCATCGTGCGCTGCATATCTCCTATCCGAACGCGCGAGATCGAGAACGAGCGCGCAAGCAAGGCACGAGTCCCGGAGGTCTGATCGAAATCCACGGCATCGAGGAGAAGTGGGCCTGGGTCGGGTCACTCCATCGGCAGGTGAACTGGACAGCGGGATGCATCGCCGTGACCAACCCAGAGATCGAGGAAATCTGGTCGCTTGTTCCAACTGGCACGCCGGTTGAGATACGGCCGTGAGGTTTTGAAAGAGAGAAGTCTGCTGAGCTTCTCGGATACGAGCACAATTATGACACTACTTACAATTATGCCGTATCCCGCTATGAGTCGTCCTCAACCGGGCGTTTCATGAGGCCGGATCCGGTGGGCGGGCTGTTTGCCGATCCTCAGACTCTGAACAAATACAGTTACGTTAGAAACAATCCTGTTAACCTCACCGATCCGACTGGACACGAGTTCCGGCATGGGGATGATATGAAACAAATCACGCTTCTTATTCTGCTGTTGATCGCGAGCATTCACGCTCAGAGCAGGCAAATGTCATCGAGTTCTGGAAGCACAATCACACTTTGTGCTCTGGTCGACCATGCGAACGAGTATTCAGGAAAGGCAGTACGGGTCCAGACAAGGGTCGTAAGTGGACCAGAGTTCTCAATCCTGCGTGACGACTCTTGTCCGCCAAAGGAGAACCCGGCATCTGGCAAGCACGACGTGGTTTTGGCGACGTTTGATCAGGATCATTTTGAGTTCAAGTCTCCTCTCAACAAAAAGTTGACGAAACTCCTTAAGAGGAACGAGCAGGCGGAGATTACTGCTGTAGGCAACTTCATCGATCCGGGCAAGGACATAGGCCATCAACTCTGCTGCCGATATGAGTTCCGAATTCGAGAGTTGATCAACGTCAAGGCCGCAGGGAGTGGACGACCTTAACGTACGATGCAAGCCCTTTTCAGCTGTGACGGATGGCTGTGCTTGCAGTACAAGTTCGCCGGCAAAGAACGGGATGCCGAGTCCGGCTTGGACAATTTCAAAGCAAGGTACTTCGGCAGTTCAATGGGCAGATTCATGTCTCCCGATCCTGCGGGGATCATGAAGCAGAAAGTCATTGACCCGCAGCAGTGGAACATGTACTCCTACGCGCGAAACAACCCGGTCCGCTTCGTTGACCCCACAGGTAAGTATCTGGAACTAAGAGGAGACGACGCGGCGCGAAAAAAGCAGCTCGAAGCGTTGCAGAAGGCAACGGGCGAGGCAGGTAGCTACTTGTACGACAACGCGGGAAAAGATGGAAAACACTACCTTGGAATCTATACGAACGGCCAAGACGGCAAAGGTCATGCCTTCGGAAGCATCAATGCGGTGTCTAACAAGCTGAGTGGAATTATCAATGACACCAAAGCGGGTGCTGACATCCAGTTTGTCAGTCCCGGCACGAAAATCATGGGTATCAGCATCGGTTCGGCTGACAAAGGCATGAGTCCAGCCGGAACGATGGCAATACCAGGGATCGCCCATATTTACGTAACGAGCGGTGATCTCGGGCATATGCCGGGGAACCTCATGGAAAATGGGAAACCAATCGAGGCCACTCTTGGAGAGGTCCTCGTCCACGAACTCGGCCACGTGGATAGCGTTTGGTATCACGGAGGCCAGGACACCAATGGAGACGCTGTGAGGATCGAAGATCAAGT